>JBAWHH010000488.1:0-4995 GCA_049593715.1 Rhodocyclaceae bacterium | reverse complement strand
GGTGGTGGATGTGAACTTGACACCGACAGTCAGCGCAGTGCTATCCCCGACTGCCACGTTCGCGGGGATCGCCGAATTGGGCCACAGAGTCGCCAGGCTTGTTCCTGAGGTACCGCTGGTCGAACCTGGCGTAGTGGATCCAGAGGTGGCGGCCGGAGCAGCGCCGCAAACTTCATTGGAGGGACTGCTTTCAGTCCGAGCAGCATTGTAAGCAGTGACAGCAAAGCAGTAGGTTTGGCCGGCGGCAATGGCTGCACCCGACGGAAGGGTACTGACCGTGTAGCTTAGGGTGTTGCCGACGTTGTTTGCCGTCGTATAACTGCCGCTGGATGCCCGCGCGTATAAGTTGTAGCCAGTCACTGAAGTGGTGGAACTGGCGTTCCAGGTCAACGAGATCTGAGCGGCGGACGCCTGGATAGCAAGCAACATTGCGGCGATGAAGGCCGTGCATCCAACCGCCCCCTTTGCCAGTCTCATCAATGGGTTAGTGGGCGCGTGCGATGGCTTAAAGAGCATTAAATCCTCCCCGAAAAGCGGCCTCGGCGCACTGTCAGGGCTTGGAGAACGAGTCTCCTCCCTCGGCGCCGGACCGGGTGCAGTGCGCTAAGAGAAAAGAAGTGCGCACTAGTTGCGGCAATTTCGTGACAAAAATCACGGCGATCAGTAAAACTGCGGTCGTCAAAGCGATTTCTGTGCCAAACGGGTTAACCATTTGAAAACAGGCGGAAAACGCGGACAGGTGTTCCCAAACAGGGAAGAACGTGTTGTCCTGCGACGACAACATCCCGAACTCTTTCGATCAACCCCATGATCAGAAGGTGGAATTCGTGTCTCTCGTCCCCGACGGCGGTGCCAAAACTTGAGTCCCCCACCGACCGTGCTTGGGACGTCCATTGCTGGACGTCCCCCTCGCACAGAGCCGAACATGCTCGATTCAGGCATTCGGCTCCCACCTCGCGTTTTTGACGGCGAACCGCCTGTCAGGCCATTTATGAAGGATCCGGGGTGGTGGAAACCACGCCGCAGCGATCTTCCTGACCCGCTGCCACGTAATACCGTCCGTCTGGCTTCGCCGCCGAAACGTGCGTCGCCCTAGGTCGGTGACGCGATGCCGGAATGCACCGAGAGCCCGGGAGTTCGTGGGCACCGCGTGGTGCGCGAAGTAACCCGTGGCCACCGCCATCAGCCACCGTCCCTTTCCGGCGCACCCAGAGAAGTTGTCGCCCCAACGAAATGTAGCCTTGGGGACACGAGGATGAACGATGGCTCGGTGCGGTATCAGGCGGGTCGATTGATAGATCTTCACCGAGAAGATCGCCCATGGCACTGCCGGCATACCACTGCCGATGCAAGCGCCATTCACTGCCCGGATCGGTCAGCCGATAGGCCACCAAGGTCTTGAGCACGGCCAGCCCTTGCGGCTGGCGGCAAACTGCGGGGCTCAGGACGCTTTCAGTTACAGCCCGTTCTACAGTTCGAGCGCCAGCCAGCAGACTCTCCACTGGCGGGGACGTTTCAGTCGCAGCCTGTCCACGCGCACTTCGACCACCGCACAGTCCAACTCGGGGGCCCGCCGATCTTCGGGGAAGATCGCCATTTGCCAGGCCAAACGGCTGCCTGCCTCAACCACCTCAATGGTCTTGCACCACGCCGCGTGCTGTGCATCGTTGATCTCGCTCAGATACGGGATAGACCGTTGCGAGATCCGGCCTGCTTGGTCCGCGGGCTTTCCACCACGTTCCGGTAGCGGTGCGCCTTACCGCCATTCTTGTGCGCCTTGCATCGCAGAATCGTGAACAGAATGTCCCACCATGCACTCGCCATGAAACTGGGGAGGGGGGGAGGGCGGCACAACTACATCGGATTTCGACCAATCAGCGACGCTGCGCCCTCATCTCGATCAACCATTTGGCAACAGCGCATGCGCCAAAACCAGCCGAAAATCGGCGCACCGAAGGGCGAATAGCGAAGGTTGGACGGCCTACTTCACGCAATCGGCCGTCAAATGCACATGCCGAGCGCGTAGGGCATAGGCGATCTGCAATCCTTGTTCCGTTTGAATGCCCCGATTCCATCTTCCCGCAACCTGCCCGCTACACCCAAGTACCAACAGACTAGATGCCTTATCAATGCCATACAGACATCCAACTCGGACCTAAAGAAGAGTCACAACACGCCGTTGGCTGATCGGTCCTTGCTTACCGGAAGCCGATTTCGTGATGTACATCACGCTCAACTGCCCAGACTATTCCGGCGATCGGAAGATCTCAGCCGCTCGTCGCACACGACTTCCGATCGGCAATGGGACGAACGTAGCCTTAGAGCGTGTTAATCGAGCTATAGGTGCGCCAGTGCCAATACGTTGCCCCAGATCTTGCTCAAGCGGGTCGCCGCGCCTTTCTCTCGGCCGCAGGACATCCGGGTTCACCCTGATCGAGCTTATGGTGACCATCGCCGTGGCTGCCGTTCTTTTGATGATTGCGCTGCCCTCCCTGCGGGATTTCATCCTAAACAACCGCCTAGCCTCCGTCACCAATGACCTGGTAGGTGATCTCGCCTTGGCACGAGCCGAAGCCATTCGTCGCGGGTCTCGCGTCACGGTCTGTGCGAGCAATGACGCTGGCTCCAGCGGTCCAACCTGCTCTGGCACCGACTGGTCTGCCGGCCGATTGATCTTCTCCGATGCCATTACTGCCAAGACGATCGACACAGGCGACGAACGCCTGCGCGCCTATGATGGTTCAGGTTCTGGAATCACCCTGACCTCCAACAGCGTCAGTCACAACGAATACGTTCAGTATCGCCCGTCTGGAGCAACCGACGCATCTGCAGCGATTTCATTCAAGTTCTGCGACTCACGCAACAAGGGCCGCACGGTTACGGTCGCCCTCAATGGTCAGGTGACTACCACCGGAGAATCAGGAACCACTTGCCCATGAGCCTATCTCTCGCCCCAACTCACCACACGCTGCGGCCCACCCGACGCGGTCAACGTGGCGTCTCTATGATTGAAGCCTTGGTCACCCTGGCAATCTTCTCGTTTGGACTACTCGGCGCCGCGGGACTAATGCTTTCCGGAATAAATCGCAGCAATGTCGCGAACATGCGCTCGATTGCCACGATGCAGGCGAATGAGATTGTGGATCGCATGCGGGCCAACGTCGAAGGCGTCAAGAACAGCAAATATGGGGTGGCAGGCAATTACGCTGCATCGCCGGCGAGTTGCGACGACCCCGATTGTGAAACCAGCTCTTGTTCCGCCGAAAACGTCGCCAAATACGATGCGTGTAAATGGAACCAACGCAACGCTTCCCTCATGCCATACGGCCGCGGCGCGGTTCAGGAGACCGTAAACGAGACCGTCCATACCTTCGACATCGCGGTCTGCTGGAATGAGGACAAAAGCGCGAATGCCATCTGCTCAACGGGTTCCACCAACACGATGAGTCGCTTGCTGGTGCAGGGAGTAAGGCCATGAGCAGAATGAGCTTCAATCGGGCAGCCAATCAACAGGGCCTGACGCTTATCGAGTTGATGGTCACAATCGTGATCGCGCTGCTGTTATTGGCAGTGATTGGATCCGTTTACCTGGCCGGAAAACGGAGCTTCAACTACCAAAACGCCACCGGGCGGGTTCAGGAACGCGCCCGCTTCGCAATGGAACAAATCTCCCAGTCCATTCGCGGCATCGGGTTCCAAGGGTGCGGTTCATTGACGACCAAAGTCGGCAACATGACCTGGAACGCGTCCTGGGACAGTTCCCTCCCCAATGCGGAGGCTCACTGGTGGCTGCTGAACGCGGTGCCACTGCGCGCCTACTCAACGATCCCCTCCTCCGCGCCGAGCAGCGACTTCGCCGCGGCCGAAACAAGCAAAGGGGATCTGCTGATAACCCTTCATCCGGATACCACGACCGAGCACGGTATCACTAGCGCAGTAGCCACTGCTGACGCGATCACTATCACTGACACCACTGCGTTCGCCAACGGCGACATTCTTGTTGCTTACGATTGCTCGCGTCTTGTCGTCTTTCAAAAGACCGGTGGAACCACCACTACGATCCAACATGCGGCGAGCGGATCCCCCGGCAACTGCCAGGGCACCTTCGACACCACATGCGCCACGGGCGGAACCAGTTTTGGCTTATCCGCCGGCGGCTTCGTGTCCAAGTTGACCGCTGAGGCCTACTACATCGCTCCCGCCTCATCAGGAAACGGATCCAGCCTGTGGCGTCGCCGATCAAGTACCACTTCGTCCGGGGCGAACACGACGGTCGCCGAGGAAATCGTCCCGGGAATAGAGGGGCTAAGGGTACGCCTGGGGATGGACACGAACAATGACAAGGCGGCCGACCGGTACGTTCGCCCAGAAAGCGTTGGCACGTCCGACTGGGGGAACGTCGTCGGCGCCCGAATCGAGCTGTTGGCGGTATCGGACGAAGCGAAACTGGCATCCACGGCCCAGACGGGCATCCAACTCGACGGTGACGCGACCGCCCGCAACACGTCCGACCGCCGCTTGTACCGCGTCTATTCATCCACGATCAACCTGCGCAATCGCACCTATTGAGGTCAGAGGCAATGGCTGCACCTATCCCAAAACGTCCAAACTGGAGCCAGAGCCCCCGCGAGGAAGGGTTCGTGATGGTCACGGCGGTGCTGTTCCTGCTGGTGCTGACCATCCTCGGCCTGAGTTCCATGGGCGGCACGATCCTGGAAGAAAAAATGACCGGCTTTTATCGGGACCGGCAGATCGCTTTCGAGGCCGCCGAGGCGGCGCTGCGCGACGGCGAACTCGACGCCTTGTCTAGCCGCATATCTGGGGAAACCGGCTTTGTCACCGGCTGTGGCAACACGACGGGAACGACCGGTTACGCGGGACTGTGTACGGTCGAAACCGATGGCACACCTGTGTGGATTGATTTCGAAGCGGATTCCACCAGAAAGACCGGCTGGGTAGACGGTGACGACGAAAGCCATTCGGTGCGGTATGGCC
>JBAWHH010000487.1:0-9324 GCA_049593715.1 Rhodocyclaceae bacterium | reverse complement strand
GCTTAAGTCGCACGCCTGGAAAGCGTGTTTAGGGTAATACCCTAACGCGGGTTCGAATCCCGCCCTCTCCGCCAGCAGATATTGATTTACAAGGGTTTTCAGCCGACCAAGTTCGGCTACCCATCGCCGTACCCGCCTATTGCGGCACCGCTTGGCTCGGGCAGTCGCAAGACACGCTCCCCTGCCCTTGATCGTGCCACCACGGCCGCGCCGCTCGCCGGATCTCCCTCCCCCGCACCCCAACCCCCAAAACGCCACGCCACGTTGGCAGGGTTCAAAGAAGTGCTGGTGCGCGCCCTGGGTTAGGCCTGCGGCTACACCGACCTGAGGGATTCCATTCGCAGTTAGCGAAACACGGTTTGTCTAGCTGAATTTGTTCCTGGCTTTTTGGTGGGTCCAGTGCAGGATTCGACCGCTGACCACCTTCAATGGGGCGTACGGCAATGGCGAATTCAGCTACATCAATGATCATGGTGTCCCGCCGCGTTGTCTTGACTTCGATCCCGAGTCCAACTGAGACGCTATGGCCTGCACTCGAGACAATCGCTCAGCGGTTAACGCCGGTGCTCGAAACCGGGTTGTGGAACATGCGGGGCGCCAATCCATGACCCGCGAAGTCCTCCCCGATCCCTCCGTCGCCGAACTGGTCGGCCTGGGACAGGTCCGGTCCTTCCCCAAACACGCGGTGATCGTCACCGAGGGCGAACCGGGGGACTCCCTCTACGTAATCGTGTCAGGCAAAGTCAAAGTGTTTCTTTCGGATGAACACGGCCGGGAGGTTGTTCTTGGCACCTGTGGGCCAGGGGACTACTTTGGGGAGATGGCGCTCGACGGCGGCCCGCGCTCCGCCTCAGTGATGTGCCTGGAACCGTCCTGTTTCGCGGTGGTGACGCGGGATGCCCTACGCTGCGCGATCGCTGCCGACCCCGACTTCGCCTTCAAGCTGCTGTCCACCGTCATCAGCCGGGCGCGTCTGATGACAGACTTGGTGAAAAATCTCGCCCTGCTAGACGTCTACGGGCGAGTTGCCCGCCTTCTCCTCGGGCTGGCCGTGGAGCAGGAGGACGGCACACTGATGGTGACCGAGCCGCTGACGCAGCAGAACATCGCGGACCGCGTCGGCGCCTCCCGGGACATGGTCAACCGCATCATCCGCGACCTTTCCGCAGGCGGTTACATCGCCGTCAGCCGCCGTCAAATCAGCATCCTGCGCCGTCCCCCGGCGCGTTGGTAAGGCCGTCAGCAAGCGGGGCAATTGATCCGAATCTTCCCAACCTGACCGATTGAGGTTGGGGCCGTTCTCACCGACCCCGCTTCATCGCGGAAGAACGCGTCCGCAAAACCAACGCAACTGGTCCGCCCTGCCCCAGCCGACGATTGTCGGATCTTCCGCATCTTCCCGACGTAATCCTCCGTGGAAGGCAAGCCCCGGCGCCTTTAGTCTTGCATACATGGGGGCGGCCCCCGGGGATTCGGGGCCAGAGGTACCGCGAGGCGGGAGCATTGGCGCGGCTGGCCCGGGGTCGCAGGGTTTTCGGCCCCGGGCACTTTCAGGCGGGAGTACGCAGATTGGATGATCTTTCCATACCAGTTTCGAAATGGCGTTGGCCGGCCCAGGCGGAATCCGATTCCATCCGGATGGAAATCGCTAGCCCGAGCCGACGCCGGATGCTGCGCGTTGCGCTGCAGGGGGCGGCGGTACCGGCCGCGTGTTATGTGCTGGCCCGGAGTGTGGGGGAAGCCCATGCCGCGGTGGTCAACGGGGAAGTGGAAGAAAGCGGCTGGCGCGAATCCATCCGGTCCGTGCAGCCCCAGGCACGGATCATTCGCGATTTCTCAGACCCCTACATCGAGTTGCTGCGCCTGCTGCACGAGGCGGCGGAGATTGAACACGCCCTGATGATTCAGTACCTGTACGCGGCGTTCTCGGTCAAGCCCGCGTACGCCGGGATCGTCGGTCATGGTGGGCCGAACACGAACGATCTGATGGGCGTGGCGGTGCAGGAAATGCAGCACCTGGGCAAGGTCAATCAGTTCCTCGTCGCGCTGGGCGCGGCGCCGACCCTGATTCGCGACGACTTCCCCTACGAGCCGGACATCTACCCGTTCCGCTTCAACCTCGAACCGCTGACCCGCGCTTCGGTGGCGAAATACACCTGGACAGAGGCACCGGTGGGCGCCACCGACAGCCGAAGCGCCAAGACTGTGGCAGACCGCTCCTTCTGTCACGACCTCGAGAAGGCTTTGGGCGCCGGCAGCCGGCCTAACTACGTCGGAACGCTCTATGACTCGGTGATCGCGGCGGTCGAGGAACTGATTGCCACCAAGGATCCGAGCCTGCCCGACCTGAAGCCGTGGCTGGTCGCGCTGCACGAAATCCAGGATGAAGGCGAGATTGGGCATTTCCCCTTCTTCAAGGCGGTATTCCTCGGCACCCACGAGGGCTTCGGTGAACGCCGCGACGCCTGGAACCGCAATCCGTCAGATCCGCTTTACCCATCGTTCCCGTTGCCCGTCAATCCGACCGCGTACTTGGGCCACGAGCACCAGATCGGCGACCCGAAGGCGCGTAGTCTCGCCTGGCTGGGCAATCTGCATTACTGGATCCTGCTTATCCTGCTCCATCAGGGTTACAGCACGGGGTCGCAACAGCACATTGCCTTGGCCCGGGCTCACATGATGGGCGCCTTTTGGTCCCTCGCACGCAAGCTGGCTAGCATCGGGGCGGGGATGCCCTTCGACCCGCTGGGTCTGGGTTATGCGCCGGGAGTCACCCGCGAGAGCAATCTGCGCCTGCTATCCCGGTTGCTGGATGAGGCCGACCAGATGGAGAAGAGGATCACCGCCACGCTTCCGGCTGATTACCCCGCGGACTGTTGTCGCGCCACCCGCAGCGCGTTGGCCCAATTGTCCGACAGGATCGCGACCGCTAGGGGGCCCGTGGAACCCTGGGATGACGGCTTGGCGTGAGCCAGCGCCGAATCTCCCCAAATGGCGCCTGCACGACGTCTAGAGTGAAATAACTAGAACAAGCCTGCCCCATCACGAGGGCCGGGCACAGAGAACAATGGCCGCATCGCGTCCATTGCTCCCCAGCCGGGATCAACCCGGCACCCCAGCAAACTGACAAGGAGACGACAAAATGCTGAACCTGACTCACGGCGGACACGTTCTGGACGATGAAGCGCCCGATGCCGAACAGACCGCTTTGAAGCGCGGTGATGTGACGCTGGCGCGGGATGCCCGGCGTTACGGCGAAGCCAAGCCCACCGAGACACCCTTCGGCTATCTGCTGCCGGACATCGAGGACGATCCGGCTTGCCATCTCCCCGCGGACGATCCCGCCAAGGTGGTCGCCGGCCTCAAGGCCCTCGGCCAGGCGATGGTCGAGGCCGGACGGCCCACGCCGGAGGGAAACTCAACCATACCTGCGGTCTACACGTACTGGGGGCAGTTCGTCGACCACGACCTGACCGCCAACACCGACCGCGACTCGGCCGTCAGCGACATCACCAAGACCGATCTGAAGCCGATAGCGCCGAGAGAGGTCACCTTGAAGCTGAGGAACCTGCGCCGGCCCGCGCTGGACCTGGACAGCCTGTATGGCAACGGCCCGGCGTTTCTCGATCGTTGCAGCTCGGACGCGGGCATGTACGATGGTCCGCGCTTCCGCATCGGCAAGAACACCGACGCCCCGGGAATTCCGGGGGTGAAGATTCCACCGGTAGAAGATCTCGACCGGGACCTGCCGCGTATTGGGCCGCTCCTCGACGCCGGGATTATCAAGGAAGACATCTTCACCGAACAACAGAAGAAGGATCCAAACTTCCGGACGCGGGCATTCATTGGGGATGCGCGCAACGACGAGAACCTGATCGTCGCCCAGCTACACCTGGCGTTCCTCAAGTTCCACAATGCGGTGGTGGATCAGATCGTCGCCCACCCGTTCCGCTTCGGCCTGTGGCGAGGTTTCTGCCACGACGCGATCGTCTTCGAGCGGGCGCGACAGATCACCCGGTGGCACTACCAATGGCTGGTGGTCAATGACTGGCTGAAGACGATCACCATGAGCGGCATCGTGGACCGGATCCTTCTCGGCGGGCCCAAGCACTATGCGCCACGCCACCATGAGCTTTACATGCCTTTGGAGTACTCGGTGGCCGCCTTCCGCTTCGGCCATAGCATGGTGCGCGGTGCATACGACCACAACCGCAATTTCGGCAAGAAAGGTGACGGGCCCGGCGTGGTGACGCCCATCGCCACGTTCGATCAGCTTTTCCTGTTCACCGGCAATGGGTTCATCCGCGACCGTGATGATCCGACCAAGAGCATTCGCAATCCCTTCCTCGGCGCGCCTACCCTGCCCTTCAACTGGATCATCGAGTGGGACCGCTTCACCGACAAGGGCAGTGCCGATCCTGCCCACTTCGCGCGCAAGATCGACACCCTGCTGGTGCCGCCGCTGACACAGATGGTCAACGAAGGCACCGGCGCGGCCCTGCAGGACGACGCCCACAAGCCGATCCGGGAAATGCTGCGATTTCTCGCCCAGCGCAACCTGCTGCGCGGTTACCTTCTAAGCATTCCGACCGGCCAGAGCGTCGCCGAGGCCATGGGCGTTGCACCGCTGACCGAGACCGAGTTGCGCCAGAACAACTCGGACGACATCAACGCGGCCCTGGAGCAAGGTGGGTTCCTCCGGCGGACACCGCTCTGGTACTACGTGCTCAAGGAGGCGGAAGTCCGCGCCAACGGCAACACGCTGGGAGAGTTGGGCAGCCGCATCGTCTGCGAGACGATTGTCGGCTTGCTCGCGAATGACCGAAGCTCTTACTTCAACCAGCGTGGCGGCTGGGATCCCACAGAAGGGGTCAAGCTCGACAATGGGGATTTGATCGTGACCATCGGCGACTTTTTGAAGTTTGCAGGCGTCGCGTCCTGACATCGGCTGGCCTGGAACGTAGGCCAGGAGCCCAAAAAGAAAAAGGCCGGAGCGGTTACCCGTTCCGGCCAAAACCATCAAAGGAGGTCAGACGCCCCGAACGATACGCTCCGCCCCAGTGCCAAAGAATCAGACGTCTTCCCTTTTGCTTGTAAGAATTCTGCCTACAAGGCCGAAAGGCTCTTGCAGGGCACGGCTCAAGGCAACCATTGGCGCACCGCTTTGATCAGTCCCTCGCGCACGATCTGATGTCGGCCGGGATCTTGTTCGCCACAAATCATGCGGCAGACCCAATCGGTAGGCGACTCGAAATCGCAGTGGTTGGCGCCTTCGAGAACGCGGTCTTCGACGAGGTGAGGCAGAGCGCCTACCCAGGGCTCGGCGATGGAGAAAGCGTTGCAGGCCGAAGGCGGGCCGCGCATCAGCACCACCGGCGTCTGCAGCGTCCGCGCTGCCGCCAGACCGATACCGCCGGGCCGATCGAAAGGATCGAGCCCAATGTATCCGACCACGCCGGGCGCATCCGCCGCAAGGAGCGCCGCCAGTCCCCCGGCGGAGAAGCCGACCAGGACGATGCGATCCACCGGCTTGAAGATCGCCCCCTCCCGCAATTTGGCAACGAGTTCCCTCAGGGCGCGAGCGTTGTCCCGCGAGTCCATCTTGTAGGGCAGGTCCGGAACGACGGCCAGCACACCCTCCCCCGCCAACGCTTCGCCATGGCCGATGAAGGTCCACCGCTTGCGCATGAAGCCATGGGTGAGGATGACCGCACCGCGCATCGGCCCCTTGGCGGGAAAAACATCCGCCTGGGTCGGGCGGCCCGCCAGAGTGAAGTCCAGGGTGAACATGCCGGTAGCAGCCGTAGCCCCCTGCGCCGAAGCCAGTGAAGGCACCATTGCGCTCACGCCCGCCAAGAGGCAGACCGCCGCGTTGCGGGCAAATTGCAGAATCTTCATCGACAAGCCTTGTTGGGGTTCCGATGCGGAACCAATTCGGTGGCGGATTCTAGCGCGCCAACGCCGGCGCCAACCCAGTACAGCGGCGATCCGCGAGGTCGAAGCGCTCCTTCGGACCGCCGATGCGGCCTCCACGGAAACCGCAAGCCCATGTTTCAATGGGCCTCCCACCGGGAGGACCGGGTCGGAGGCCTGATCCGCGATAGAATGCTCGCCACGCAGGCATACGCTAGGCTGAGGCGCGGGCGAGCCCAAATCCATGGCAGGCGCCCCGCGCCGCCCCACGGTAAAAAGGCCGACTTCTCCAATTCGCACTCCAATCAGGCTCAAGAAAAATGACTTTCGAGGCAGACGTAGTCGTCGTCGGCGCAGGCATCTCCGGCTTGACGGCGGCGTGGAATCTTCAACGCAAGGGTAAGCGGGTCATCGTCATCGAGGCGGCCGCCCGCGCCGGCGGCACCATCGGTACCGTGCGCCAGGACGGCTTCCTGGTTGAAACCGGCCCGAACAGCACGCTGGACACATCGCCACTCATCGCCACCCTGCTGGAAGAAGCGGGGATCACCGGCGAGCGGATTTACGCCGATTCGGCGGCGAAGAAGCGCTTCGTGCTCCGTGGCGGGAGACTGCTGCCACTGCCCATGTCGCCGCCGGCGTTTCTCACCACCCCGCTCTTCAGTTGGCAAGCGAAGCTGGCGCTGTTGTGGGAGCCATTCGTTCCCCGCGCCGCCCCGGAAGCTGACGAATCGGTGGCCGAGTTCGTGCGCCGCCGCCTGGGGCAGGAGTTCCTCGACTACGCCATCAATCCTTTCGTGGCCGGCGTGTACGCCGGGGATCCGAACCAGCTCGCCCTGCGCTCGGCGTTCCCAAAACTCTATGAGCTAGAACAGCGCCATGGCAGCCTGATCCGCGGCCAGATCGCGGGCATGCGCGAGCGCAAGAACAACCCGGAACAGTCCAAGCGCACGGCGGCCATGCTGTCGTTCCGCGACGGCATGCAGACCCTGCCGGATGCCCTGGCGGCGAAGATGGAACGTCTGGACCTTTCCACACGGGCGCAGCGGCTGTCCCGCAGCGAAACCGGTGGATGGCAGGTGGACGCCGTCGGCCCGCAAGGTCCGGTGGTATATCGGTCCCCCAGCGTCGTTATCGCCACCCCGGCCGACGCGGCGGCGAGGCTGATCGAACCCCTTGCCGCCAATGCCGCCGCCGCCCTCGACGCCATGATCTACCCGCCGGTGGCCTCGGTCGCGTGTGCCTACAACCGTGGCGACGTTGCGCACGCCATGGACGGATTCGGCTTCCTGGTGCCCCAGGTGGAAGATCGGCGTGTACTCGGTTCAATCTTCTCCAGCACGCTGTTCTACGGCCGCGCCCGCGCCGACAAGGCGCTGCTGACCACGTTCGTTGGCGGGCTGCGCCAGCCCCATCTGGCCTTGCAGGACGAAGACCTGATCGCCGCCACCGTGCGCGAAGAACTGGCCAGCTTGTTGGGAATCAGCGCTCCACCGCTGTGGATTCGCGTCACCCGCTGGGAGCGTGCTATCCCCCAATACACACAAGGACATGAGCGGCGCATGGGCGTGCTGGAACGGGCAGAGCAAAGCCTGCCCGGCGTGTATTTCTGCGCCAACTACCGCGGCGGGATCTCGGTGGGCGACTGCATCAAGTCCGCGCATGGCATCGCGGACCGCGTGGTCGAGCAGTCCTCCGGGGCCACCCCGGCCAGCGCCTGACATTCCTCCATTGAATCGGAAACCCCGGCGGCACGCGCGGCCGCGGTTTCCTTCGGGCCCGCCTTGCGCTGGCGCCGGCCTTCTAGTACTTTGACCGTCACGTTGGGGGTGCCCCCCTCCCCGGGGTGGCTGAGAAATACCCTTTGAACCTGTACGGGTCATGCCGTCGTAGGAAAGCGTTGCTGGAACCAGCCCTTCCTTGCCGCTCTGTCCCGCTTTAGCAAGGAGCCAGCATGAACGCCACCGAAAAGTTCGTCGCCACCCAAGCCCATGTGGACGAAGCCGCGGTTCAACCGCTGCCCAATTCCCGCAAAATCTACGTCCAGGGCTCGCGCCCGGACATCCGCGTGCCGATGCGCGAGGTTTGCCAGGCCGACACGCCCACCGCCATGGGCGGAGAGCCCAACCCGCCGGTCACGGTGTATGACTGCTCCGGCCCCTACACCGACCCCCAGGCCAAAATTGACGTCCGCTCCGGCCTGCCGGCGCTGCGCCAAGCCTGGATCGAAGAGCGCGGCGATACCGAGTTGCTCTCCGGCTTGACCAGCGACTACGGCCGCCAGCGCGCCGGCGACCACGGCCTGGACGAGCTGCGCTTCCCCGGCCTGCACCGCAAGCCGCGCCGCGCCAAGGCGGGCGCCAACGTCACCCAGATGCACTACGCGCGCCAAGGCATCGTCACGCCGGAGATGGAATTCATCGCCATCCGCGAGAACCTGCGCCGCCGCGAATACGTTGCGTCGCTCCAGGCCACCGGGCCCACCGGCCAGAAGATGGCCCAGATGCTCACCCGCCAGCACCCCGGCCAGGCTTTCGGCGCCGCCATCCCCGCGGAGATCACGCCGGAGTTCGTGCGCGATGAAGTCGCGCGCGGCCGTGCCATCATCCCCGCCAACATCAACCACCCGGAAAGTGAGCCGATGATCATCGGCCGCAACTTCCTGGTGAAGATCAACGCCAACATCGGCAACTCGGCCCTGGGCTCGTCCATCAGCGAAGAAGTGGACAAGATGACCTGGTCCATCCGCTGGGGCGGCGACACGGTGATGGATCTGTCCACCGGCAAGAACATCCACGAAACCCGCGAGTGGATCATCCGCAACTCCCCCGTACCCATCGGCACCGTGCCCATCTACCAGGCGCTGGAAAAAGTCGAAGGCCGCGCGGAGGAACTCACGTGGGAGATGTTCCGCGACACCCTGATCGAGCAGGCGGAACAGGGGGTGGACTACTTCACCATCCACGCCGGCGTGCTGCTGCGCTACATCCCCATGACCGCCGGCCGCATGACCGGCATCGTCAGCCGCGGCGGCTCCATCATGGCCAAGTGGTGCCTGGCCCACCACAAAGAGAGTTTCCTCTATACGCACTTCGAGGACATCTGCGAAATCATGAAGGCCTACGACGTCGGCTTCAGTCTCGGCGACGGCCTGCGCCCCGGCTCCATCTACGACGCCAACGACGACGCGCAACTGGGCGAACTCAAGACCCTGGGCGAACTGACCCAGACCGCCTGGAAACACGACGTGCAGGTGATGATCGAGGGCCCCGGCCACGTGCCCCTGCAGCTCATCAAAGAAAACATGGACCTGCAGTTACAGTGGTGCGATGAAGCGCCCTTCTACACCCTGGGCCCCCTCACCACGGACATCGCCCCCGGCTACGACCACATCACCAGCGGCATCGGCGC
>JBAWHH010000486.1:0-2527 GCA_049593715.1 Rhodocyclaceae bacterium | reverse complement strand
TATCGAACATCGGCGAGGCATTCGATTCGAACGCCCTGTAGTCGCCCAGGCTGGTACGCCAGCGGATCAGTACGTTGCGCCAACCCTGCCCGTTGTTCGCGGCGTGGGCGAAGGTTTGCATCAACGTCCCTCGATCGTCGGGGTGAACCAGGGCCATGAGGTCGGTTTCCCCGATCTCCTCTCGGGTCAGCCCAAGGAGCTGGAGCCCCAGATCATTGGTATAAGTGGTCCTGCCATCGAGGCTCATCGCCCAGATCCAGTCCGCCGAATTCTCCGCCAGACCCCGATAGCGGGCCTCGCTTTCCCGGATCATCCGGCTGGCAAAACGACGACGCAAAAGATCGGAAATCCGGTCGGTAAGCTGGCCGCCAAACAGCCGAATGAACTTGTTGTCGAGGTCGTTGAAGGCTTCGTGGCGGGCCCCGACGGAGAGCAATCCGGTGCAGCGGTCCGAACGGATGAACGGCAGGATCTGGACTTCGGTGACGCCGCGGCCGACAAGGTGTTCCGGTGGCGCAGGGCGCTGCTCGGCTTCGTCCACACCGATCAAGCACGGGCGTTGCAGCGCCCAGTGGTGCGCGTCCCAGGGCGATAGCGTTTGCACCTCCAACAGCGTTGCTTCACCTCTTGCCCCGTCGACGACCAAAAACCCGCCTTCGTCTGCGACGGCGAGCCGCCAGCAGGCGACGTTGGCGAAATATTTCCACTGCCGCGCGACGCGCTGGGCAATCTTGGGAAGGTCGTCGACGACCTGAATGTCGTCGAGGAGCTGAACCAGCGCCTCATAGCGAACCAGTTGCTGGGCAGATCGGTCCCGCCATTGCTCAGCATTGGTCATGAGGCTTGTCCCCGAGACGCTTGGGCGCACGGCGTTTCCGGGCCCTTTGCGTGGCGATTTCCGCGCTGGATGCGGGCGCTCTCGCCGACCGTGGCGGCCGCATCGAAGGCGGTGAAGCGCGCACTCACGCGCCGATTCCCCACTTTATTGATCCAAGAATTGTGTCACGCCCGCCGGGAGCCATTCGAGCCACTCGCAACCGGCGTTCAACCCGCCGCCGAAGTGCTGCGGGACAAGTCACCACCGTTCAGCGATCCGGAACAGGTTTTCGACGCCGGCAAGCTTCATTGGGCCCGAGCGCAAGCTCGACTCAAGCAACGGGGAGTCTCGCCGTCCCGCGGGCGGACCGATTGTAGGCAAGCCACTTGAGCGTAACGGCGTAAAGGGTCTCCGGTCTTGCCGGTTTGCTCAGGAAATCGTTCATGCCCGCCTCCAGGCACTGTTCCTTGTCTTCCGAAAAGGCGTTTGCGGTCATGGCGATGATCGGCAATCCGCGGCCGTTCGCCAGGTCTCGAATCCGCCGCGTCGCCTCCAGGCCGTCCATGTTGGGCATCTGCATGTCCATAAAAACCGCGTCGTAGGCGTTCCAGCCCACCATGTCGACCGCCTCGACGCCGTCCTCGGCGAAATCCACCACGAGTCCGACCTGCTCCAGCAGCTCCTGGGTGATCTCCCGGTTGATGGGCTCGTCTTCGGCGAGCAGGATGCGCGTGCCGGCAAAATCGCGTCTCAGCGCCTCGCCGGCTTGATCGTCGAAAATTTCGACCTGATCCATCATTGCGGTTTGCGCCTTCGCCAGCCGCGCGGTGAACCAGAACGTGCTGCCCACTCCGGGCTCGCTTTCCGCCCCGGCAGCCCCGCCCATCAGCTCGGCGAGCTTCTTCGTGATCGCCAGCCCCAGGCCGGTGCCGCCGTATTTGCGGGTGGTGCTGTTGTCGGCCTGCTCGAAGGCGGTGAATAGACGTCCCAGGGCATCCGGCGCAATGCCGATCCCGTCGTCCTGGACTTCGAAGCGCAGCAACGCGGTTTCCGCATCTTCCTCGATCGTCGCGACCCGCAGGCGGACGCTGCCCGTTTCAGTGAACTTGACGGCGTTGGTGGCGTAGTTGAGCAATGCCTGCTGCAGCCGGGTCGGATCACCCACCAAATGGGGCGGGATCTGCTGCGCTTCCGTGATCAGATTCAGGTGCTTGGCCTGGGCACGATCATGCAGCATGGAGGCGACGTTGCCGAGCAGGGTTTCGATCCGGACCGGCGCTTCCTCCAGGGCGAATTTGCCCGCTTCGATCTTGGAGAGTTCGAGGATGGCATTGATGATGGCCAGCAGGTGCTGGCTCGCCGCCTCCAGTTTGCCCAGCCGCTCCGCCTGTTCCGGCGCCAGCCCGGCGCGGCGGATGAGGTGCGCCATGCCGGTGATGGCATTGAGCGGGGTACGAATTTCGTGGGACATGTTGGCGAGGAAAGCGCTCTTCGACACGCTGGCCGCCTCGGAGGCTTCCTTGGCCTTGAGCAGAGCGCGCTCCACCTCCTTGCGGCGCCGGATGTCGGTCATGAAGCCGATCAGCCGCGGCGCGGAATCTTCGCCACCGGAATGGCAATAGACCGACATTTCGACCGGAAGAAGGCCGCCGGATTTCGACTTCAGAACGCTCTCGAACTGACGCTGCTGCTGCTCCCGGATTCTTTCCC
>JBAWHH010000485.1:0-1877 GCA_049593715.1 Rhodocyclaceae bacterium | reverse complement strand
GCCTGGACGTCCTGCTGGAGGAACGCGGAAAAGCCCCGGATGGCACGCAGCGGGGCCCGCAAGTCATGGGACATCGAGGCGGCGAGGGTCTTGAGTTCCTGGTCGGTCTGCATGAGATGCGCCTGGGTAGCCGCCAAGGCTTGCGCCTGTTCCCGCACTGAGGCGGTGAGGGCATCGTAGCCTTCGCGCAATTCGGCGTTGGCGCGCAAATGATCGGTGACGTCGCGGATGATGGAAAAGACCTGATGCGCATCGGCTGAGACGAACACTTCTGCCGAGACCAAGCAAAACCGAACCTCGCCATCACCGCGACGCACCTGGATAGGCGCACTGTCAAAGGCCCCGTCTTGGTCCAGCATGCCGCGCAGCATGGCCAGACCACGGTGATCGAGGATCGCCGGCAGCGCGTCCAGCGCGTGACCAAGCAGCGCCTCCGGCTGGGTTCCCACCAACTGGCAGAGGGCGTGGTTAACCTCGAGCACCAGGCCGCTGCCGTGTTCGCTGATGACCATCCCGTCAGGATGATTGGTGAAGGCACGGGCCAGCTTGTCCTGCGCGAGTTGCAGTGCCCGCTCGGCTTCCTGGCGCCGGGAGCGCTCGCGGCGCGCCTGCTGCACCCGCCGCCGCAGCTTGACTACCAACCAAGCCACCGCCGCCAATCCGGACAGCCCCAATAGCACCATGCCGATGCGCTGCCAAACGATGCGGTGTTCGAGTGTGGCACGCTCCGCCACGGCCCTGTGGCTGCTCAGCCACTTGGTGCGCAGGGCTTCCAGGCTGCCCGAGCGCTCCAACTCGTTGATGGCGGCGTCCAGCCGATCCCGCAGCGCCGCGTTTGCGGGGGCGACGGCGAACCCATAATCCTGCAGCCGCAGGCTGAAATCGCTGGCCACAACCCCCTGGACCGCCCCAGCCGCAATGGTGGCGTCGCCATAGGCTCTGGGCATGAGCGCATATTCGGCTTGGCCGTCCCGCACCGCTTCAAGGGCTGCCAGCGGGCTATCGAGGCTGGAGAAGCGATACTGATCCCCAGCGAAAAAATCCGTACGCGTCTCCCGCATGGGCTCGCTTTCCGCGACCGCAACGCGATGTTCCGCGAGGTCGGCCAGGGAGACCGGTCCAAGGACACCTTCGCGATGGTAGATGGTCATGGCCGGTGTGGCGTGGGGGCGGCAGAACGCTGCCCACTGGCGGCGCGCGCGGGTGTGGGACATCGCCACGGCATCGAGTTTGCCGGCGCGGAATTCCCCTTCGATCGTCTGCCAGTCCTCCAGACGAACGGAAAGCTGGAAATCCCCAACGCGGGCTAGCTCGTTCAGCAGGTCGATCTGAAAACCCTGGGGACGACGGTTTTCGTCCAGGAATTCGAAGGGCCGGAAATCACGGTCGCCCCCGTAGCGAAGCACGTCAGCGGCGGCAGCCCAGTGGTGAGCTGCAAGGCATAGCCCGGCCGTGAGCAGCAGAACACCCCCTCGCCGAGAAGCAAGACGAAGGCGTGCGCGGGATCCGGGGCCGAGCAAGGACGGCTGCTTTTTCATTTTTCTGGTGTCGGCCCCTCGGGGACAAGCGTCAAAGCGACGCGCCTGTTTCAGGAGAACCTTGGCTTCCAAACGATCGACATTCAAAAAATCGGACCTGCCGCTGGCACGCCAAGTCGATCCCAAGACAGCCTGTTCGAAATCTTATCCGCAGCGTGCCAACTGCGCCACCCGGCCCATCTGCATCGTCTGTCCCGACAACTCTGGAGGGCGAGGAGGCGTGGCTCGGGAATCCTTCGCCGTTGCGGGAGCGGTCGAGGGAGGTTGCCTAGTTCATACCCGGCCCAAGCAACCGGACAGAGCCAGCCGGGCAGCCCCGTAAGCGGACTCCTGGTGGGC
>JBAWHH010000484.1:0-4086 GCA_049593715.1 Rhodocyclaceae bacterium | reverse complement strand
TACTAACGACGCACCGTTTGCCGTCCTGCCGATTCCCACTCAAACGGCAATCGAGGATCAGCCCTATGTGAATACGCTATCGAAGGATACGTTTGAGGATGTCGATATTGGCGACGATCCGACGATTTCCGCCTTGCTGGAGAATGGAAACCATCTGCCAGACTGGCTCAGTTTTGACCCAATCGCAAGATCATTTCGCGGTACTCCCACCAACGCGGATGTGGGCACCCTGAGAATCAAAGTCGTGGCAACCGACCGGGCAGGAAGCACTGCGCACTCTGAATTCTCAATGTCGGTAGAAAACGTGAACGACGCTCCGGTTCCAGTGCTGCACACGCGCGACATGGAAACCACCGAGAACGAGCCTTTCGTTTTTGCGCTACCCGCCGATGCCTTCAGTGATCCCGATGCGCAAGATGCGTTTAGCCTGGCCGCGACCTTGGCCGACGGCACGGCGTTGCCGGACTGGCTGCTCTTTGACGCCGGCACCGGCGCTCTAAGCGGTACGCCTCCGATTGGCGCCATCGGTCCTGTGGAATTGAGCATTGCCGCAACCGATTGCGCTGGGGCGACCGGTGCGCTGGCCTTTCGGATCATCGTCAGTGCCGCCGCTGGCCAACTCCTTGCGGGGACTTCGGATATGGACACGCTGACGGGAATGTCCGGCAATGACACGTTGAACGGCGGAGACGGGATGGACGTGCTGATCGGACTGAAAGGCGACGACATTTACTTGGTCGATTCTGCAGCCGACCAGGTCGTTGAGAATGACGGCGAAGGCAACGATACTATCCTTGCAAGCGACACGTATGCGCTGCCGGGCGGGGTGGAGAATCTCACCCTTATGGGCGCATGCGGTGGCTACGGGGCCGGCAACGCTCTGGACAATCTACTCACCGGCAATGACGCATCCAACGTTCTTGTCGGTGACGGCGGGGCAGACGTGCTTTTAGGGATGGGCGGCTCGGACCAACTGTTCTGCGGTTCAGGCAATGATGTCGCCCATGGCGGCAACGATGTGGACATCCTCTTCGGCGAGACGGGCCGAGATTGTCTTTTCGGCGAATCTGGTGACGACGTGGTATTCGGCGATGAGGGTGATGACGCTTTGGATGGCGGAGACGGCATGGATCAGCTTTTCGGGGGGGCGGGCACGGACCTTCTCGTCGGGGGGCTGGACAGAGACATCCTCTATGGTGATGCTGGCAACGACGTCCTTGAAGGAGGCGATGGCGACGACTGGATCTTCGATGTGGACGGCAACAATCTATTCCTGGCGGGAGCGGGGACCGACGCTTTGACCGGCGGAGTTTCGGCCGAGGTCTTCATCGGCGAAGCCGGTGCCGATGTCGTGACCACCGGGGACGGAGCGGACGTGATCGTGTTCAACCGCGGCGATGGTCAGGATGCGTTGATTTCCGAAGGTGATTCTGAAAAAACGCTCAGCCTTGGCGGGGGAATAGCTTATGGGGATCTTTCGCTATGGAAGGCAGATGGTGATCTCGTGGTTGAAATGGGCGCGGGAGACAGCATCAGGCTCCGTGACTGGTATAGCGCAGGCACGAGCGGCCGCAGAGTAATCGCGCTGCAACTGGTATCCGAGGCGATGGCGGGCTTCGATTCAGAGGCGGCAGATCCCCTTGTCGCTCGCAGGGTAAATCAATTTGATTTCATCGGTCTGGTTGACGCATTCGATGGCGAAAGAGCCGCCAATCCGACGCTGGACCGTTGGACGGTGGCCAGGGCGCTAACGCAGTTCCACTTGGGCGGCAGTGACGAGGCTGCCCTGGGAGGTGACTTGGCGTACCTTTATGGCCGGGACGGCACCCTCGGTGGCGTTGGTTCTTGGGCCGCGCAGGAGGTTCTCGGTTCTTCACAAATGGGTGTTCAGCCGCAAACCGTGCGCGCCCGAATGGAGTTGCAGCAAGGGGATCTAAGGCTGGGCTGAGGACTGCTGTGGCCCGCTATCTGTTTGCCTGGGAACTCGGCGGCAATTACGGCCACGTTGGGCGATGTTTGCCTGTGGCGTTGGCGCTTCGGGAGTGTGGTCACCAAGTGCTCTTTGCCGTGCGTGATCTCCGGATCGCCACCGAGCAGTTGGGTCCTTCCGGGCTGCGTTGTGTGCAGGCGCCGGTCTGGGGCACGACGCCCTCACGCTATTCTCCCGCAAACTACGCAGAGATGCTGCTCGTTGAAGGCTATGCTGATTGGCAACGCCTGTGGGGCGTGCTCCAAGGGTGGGTCAGCCTGCTGCAGATCTATCGACCCGATGTCCTGGTGGCTGATCATGCGCCTACCGCGTTGCTCGCGCGACGCATCGTTGACGTGCCAGCTATCGCAGTAGGTACGGGCTTCGAGATCCCGCCAGACACTGCGCCGTTACCGTCTATCCGGCCATGGGAGCCGATTGCGCACGAACGACTACGAGCAAGCGAATGCCAAGCCTTGGCTGTGATCAATCGGGCGCTGGGTAGCTATGCGGCTGCGCCGCTGGATCGTGTCGCGGGGCTGTTCGATGTCGAGGACCGAATCCTGGCAACATTCGCAGAACTCGATCACTACGGACTGCGCCCCGGTGCCGCCTACGTCGGCGCGAGCTTCGGCTGTATACCTGGGATGCCGATAGATTGGGAACGTGGCCCGGGGCCGCACTTACTTGCGTACCTGCGGCCAGCAGGACGCGGATTCGATGAGATGCTGAGTGCTCTGGCGAGGCTTGACGCTGAAGTGATCTGTGTGGCGCCAGGTTTGGCGCGGAACCCATGTAGCCGGTCAGGCATGCGAGTCCTCGCGCGTCCGGTCGAGCTAAAGCCCATCCTTGGGCAGACACAGCTTGCCGTTACGAACGCCGGCGCGGGCATGACTGCCCAACTCCTGTTGGCAGGTGTGCCGCTGGTGCTACTGCCGAATGTGATTGAGCAGAGTCTAACGGCGCGCCGCGCGGAAGCGCTCGGCGCCGCAATTGTCCTTGTTGATGCACGTAGCGAATCATCTTGTGTTCATGCTCTCACCACGGGGCTGAAGGAGCCCGAGTATTGCGACCGTGCCCGAGCCTTTGCTGCAAAGCATGCGGAGTTTTCGCCCCAGCAGGTTACTGATTGCGTTGCGCGGGCGGCTCTAGCCTGTTTGCCAACGATTTAGGGCTTTCGGGGCAGAGGCCTTGGCGCCTCACGCCGCATTTCGGCCAGCCTCTTTGCCGGACGCCGGACTCGATGCCACCGCCCCGAACCGGCAGGGTTCTGCGGTAGGGTGATTCGAGCTGCCCTTCAGGTCGGCAGGGCTAGCGAACCACCGCCCGACCCAGCCGCGGCGGGCGATGAGGTGGTTCGGGGGGGAGCTAACGGCGCTGAGTGGCCAACTGCTGCAGCACTTCGGCAATGCCTGTTTCACGCCACAGCCGCTCGAAAATGAGGGTCGGGCGAATGCTGGTCTTGCTCACGCAGGTCATCTCGCCGCGCTCATAGGCGCTGAGCACCATTGCCGCGGGGCCATAGCGCGTCCCTGAGGCGAGCAGGGATTTCAGTCGTCCGATCTGGGTGAGTTCGTCCAGGCGGCCCAGCGTGGCAATCACCCGCTGGCGCGGCGCGCAATCCTGTCGATGGCTTTCGACGGTCTGCAAATAGGTTCGGTCACCGGACCTCTTCTGGCGGAAAAACATAGCGGGTTCTCGGCAGGACACGACCGAAGATCCTGGCGAACACCCTATTCGGCGATGCGTCACTGCGCGCCATCGCCGCCAGACGTGGCGCTACATCTGGCACCAAAAAAATCTCCAGACAAGCCGCAACTCCTTGTCTTTATTGATTTTCCCTTCTCAATATCGCGCGAAACTGTAGAAGATGGGTCAAGTTGGCAGGGTTGGACGCTTACGGAAGGCCCTCATGCGCTACACCATTGCCAGGATCATTGCCACCGACCCAAACATGACGGCACATTGGTGCTCCCACCGACGCGGTTGTCCCTCATCGGAGCGGGGCAGCGTCGGAATCTAGTCTCTAGACGGATGAGTTTTGACGTTTCGTGCAAAGACTTCAATGCGCAGCAGCCATAGCAGGAACGATGTTGAATCGCGTCAGCGAGCACGCG
>JBAWHH010000483.1:0-7879 GCA_049593715.1 Rhodocyclaceae bacterium | reverse complement strand
AACCCGGCCGGCGCGAGCGGCGTTATTTCCCGTCCAGTTCTTCCAGGCGAATGCGGGTCACCGGGCCGTTGATGGCGGGCAGCTTGCCGATCCGCTCCAGCGCCGTGTCGAAATGTTTTTCCACCGTGCGATGGGTGAGCATGATGATATCGACCTGATCCTCGCCCTCCCCCGGCTCCTTCTGCACCATGGCGTCGATGGAGATGCCGCTGTCCGCGAGGATGCGCGTGATGTCCGCCAGCACGCCCGGGCGGTCGAAAACCCGCAGCCGCAGGTAATAGGCCGTTTCCACCTCGCCGATCGGCAGGATGGGCAGATCGGTGATCTGGTCGGGCTGGAAGGCCAGATGGGGTACGCGGTGCTCGGGATCGGCCGTGTGCATGCGGGTCACGTCCACCAGATCCGCCACCACCGCGCTGGTGGTGGGCTCCGCCCCCGCGCCGCGGCCGTAGTAGAGCGTCGCCCCGACAGCATCGCCCCGCACCAACACAGCATTCATCACTCCTTCGACGTTGGCGATGAGCCGCCGCGAAGGAATCAGGGTGGGATGCACCCGCAACTCGATGCCGTTCGCCGCGCGGCGCGTGATGCCCAGCAGCTTGATGCGGTAACCCAGTTCCTCAGCGTAGCGGATGTCTTCCTTGGTCAGCCGCGAGATGCCTTCGGTGTAGCAGCGCGCAAACTGCATCGGGATGCCGAAAGCGATGGCGCTCATGATAGTGAGCTTGTGGGCGGCGTCGATGCCTTCTATGTCGAAGGTCGGATCGGCTTCCGCATAACCCAGCCGCTGCGCCTCCGCCAGAACGGTGTCGAAGGCCAACCCCTTGTCGCGCATTTCGGAAAGGATGAAGTTGGTGGTGCCATTGATGATGCCGGCGATCCACTCGATGCGGTTTGCGGTCAGCCCCTCCCGCAGCGCCTTGATGATGGGAATACCCCCCGCCACCGCAGCTTCGAAGGCCACCATCACGCCCTTCTTCTGGGCTGCGGCGAAAATTTCGTTGCCGTGGAGCGCCAGCAAGGCCTTGTTGGCAGTCACGACGTGTTTGCCATGCTCGATGGCGCGCAGCACCAGTTCGCGCGCAACGCCATAGCCGCCTATCAGTTCAACAACGATGTCGACGTCCGGGTCGGACACCACGGCAAAGGCATCGTCCACCACGCGGCATTCGCCTCGGGTGAAAGTTTGGGCACGCTGAACATCCTTATCGGCGACAACGGAAATGCGGATCGGCCGTCCGGCGCGGCGCGCAATTTCGTCCTGGTTGCGCGTCAGCACATTGAACGTGCCGCCGCCGACGGTACCGATGCCGAGCAGACCTACGTTGATGGGTTTCATTGAATCTGGCTCTTGAAATTGAAGGCCGTGATCACCAGCCCTTCGCGGAAATAGAATTTATGGGCACCGGTGCGCTGCACGCCCGAATCCAACATGAGCGCATCGCAACCCAACTCGCGGGCGCACTGCGCGACGTGCTGCAGCAGGGCATGGCCGACGCCACGGGACCGAGACCGTTCATCGGTCACCAGATCGTCCACGTAACACTTGACGCCGTCAGCGGTATTCTCGTGCCAGCGATAGACCGCAAGCCCGACCACCTGCTCGCTTTCCACCGCGACGGCCATGCGTGCCCCGCCCGCGAACACCCTGCCCATCTTGGCGGGGTAGTCGGAAGGGAGATGGGGCCGTAGCTGCCGATGAACCGGCTCCGCCCGCTCCAACCAGCCTGCTTCGAGAATCGCCCCGCCGCCGTCGGTCAGTTCCAGAATACGCATCAGCCCCCGTGGCGCTTGGCGTAGCCATGGAGGAAGCGGGCAATGCGGCTGATCGCCTCGGTAAGGTCATCCTCGTGGGGCAGGAACACGACGCGGAAATGGTCCGGATGGGGCCAGTTGAAGCCCGACCCCTGCACCAGCAGCACTTTTTCCTCCAGCAGCAGGTCGAGAATGAACTGCTGATCGTCGGCGATGGGATACATTTTCTGATCCAGCCGCGGGAACAGATACAGCGCGGCCTGGGGCTTGACGCAGGTGACGCCGGGGATTTCGGTCAATAGCTTCCAGGCCAGGTCCCGTTGCTTGCCCAAGCGCCCCGTGGGCAACACCAGATCGTCGATGCTCTGGTAGCCGCCCAGCGCCGTCTGGATGGCGAACTGGGCGGGAACGTTGGCGCACAGGCGCATCGAGGACAGCATGTTCAGGCCCTCGATGTAGTCGCGGGCGTGGTTCTTTTCTCCCGACACGACCACCCAACCGGCGCGATAACCGCAGGCGCGGTAATTCTTCGACAGGCCGTTGAAAGTGAGGCACAACACATCGTCGGCCAGGGAGGCCACCGAAGTATGGTGCACACCGTCGTAGAGGACTTTGTCGTAGATCTCGTCGGCGTAGACGATGAGGCCATGATGGCGGGCGATATCCAGCAGCGCCGTGAGCATCTCCGGCGAGTACAAGGCGCCGGTCGGGTTGTTGGGATTGATGATGACCATCGCCCGCGTCCGGGGCGTAATCTTGGTGCGCAGATCATCCAGATCCGGCATCCAGCCGTTGCTCTCGTCGCACAGGTAGTGGCGCGGAACCCCACCGGAGAGGCTCACCGACGCCGTCCACAACGGGTAATCCGGTGCGGGGATCAGCACCTCGTCGCCGTTGTCCAGCAGCGCCTGCATGGTCATCGCAATCAGTTCCGACACCCCGTTTCCGATGTAGATGTCGTCGATCTGCACCCCCTTGACCTGCTTCTGCTGGGTGTAGTGCATGATGGCCTTGCGGGCGGCGAACAAGCCCTTGGAATCGCAATAACCCGAGGCTTCCGGCAGATTGCGAATCACGTCGAGGACAATCTCTTCCGGTGCCTCGAAGCCGAACGGCGCAGGATTGCCGATGTTCAGCTTGATGATGCGATGGCCCTCATCCTCCATCTGCTTGGCGCGGGTGAGCACGGGCCCACGGATGTCATAACAGACGTTCGCCAGTTTGGCGGATTTCAGAATGGGTTGCATGGCTGACACGCCTTGCTCTGGAAACAGGGGTTCAGTAGTTTTCAAGTTGGTTTCAGCTCAGGTTGAACGGCGTGCCCTGGGCCGCACTACTGCTTTCCCGCGGACTATCGCCGCAGGAAGAGGCGAACGTCGGATACGGAGAAATCGCGTCATACTGGCTCGGAGGCTACCGGGGGGCGCGACGAAGGCGCCAGGAAGGAACGGGTATAATCCTACCCCACGTTCCAGTACGCCGCAATCAAATACCAATCAAAGGGTTATGAAGTTCCAGCTCGATTCTTCGGAAGGCCGCAACGCGGTCACGGCCTACGGCGAAGGCTTCGTCGAAGTCAGCCGCAAGCGCTACGAAACCAGCTTGGTCCTCCTGCCCGATCGCATCGTTACCGACTGGGGCGAGGGCGGTTTCGATGCCTTGACCCTTGCGGACATTGAGCGGCTGCGGATGTTCCAACCCCAGGTCTTGCTCTTGGGGACCGGCAGCCGCCAGCGTTTTCCACCGCCGAGCCTGCTGCGCCCGCTTATCGAAGCCAGAATCGGCTACGAAATCATGACTTTGCCGGCTGCGTGCCGAACCTTCAACGTTCTGATTGCCGAAGGCCGCCACGTCCTGGCTGCCCTGCTGTTGGATTGACGCTGGCGCGAGCCTGCCCAACGACTCTTCGCCGGTCGCCGATCCGGCGCCTCTAACGATCCGATGTCCGACCTTTCTTTGCGCCCCCGTTCGCTATTCGTATTGTTCGTCGCTTTGGCCGTCGTGTGGTTTGGCACCCTCGACTACCGCAAGCTCATCAAGCCCGACGAAGGCCGTTACGCCGAGATTGCGCGCGAGATGGCCGTCAGCGGCGACTGGATCACCCCGCGCCTCAACGGCATCAAATACTTTGAAAAGCCGCCGCTGCAGTATTGGGTGACGGCAGCAGCCTTCAAGGCGTTTGGCGAGAACGAGTGGACCGCCCGGCTGTGGCCCGGCCTGACCGGTTTCGCCGGCCTGCTGCTCACCTTCTTCGTCGGCAGGCGGCTGTTCGGCCGCGACACGGCCATCTTATCCACCGCGATGTTGTCCGGCAGCCTGATCTACGTGCTGATCGGCCATCTCAATACGCTGGACATGGGCCTGACCTTCTTCTTGCACCTTGCCCTGTGCGGTTTTCTGGTGGCGAATCAACCCGGCGCGCCGCCCGCTTCGATCCGGCGCTGGATGCTCACTGCCTGGACGGCCCTTGCCTGCGCCGTCCTGACCAAAGGCCTCGTGGCGCCCGTGCTGCTGGGCGGGACGCTGGTGGCCTATTCGGTGACCCGCCGCGACTGGTCTCCCTGGCGCAGGCTGGAACTGGCGCGGGGCCTGGCCCTGTTCCTGCTGATCGCTGCCCCCTGGTTCATCGCCGTCTCCCGCGCCAACCCGGAATTCTTCAACTTCTTCTTCATCCACGAGCATTTCGAACGTTTTCTCACCAAGGTTCACCGCCGCGATGAACCGGCGTGGTATTTCCTGCCGGTGCTCGCCGCCGGCGCGCTACCGTGGACTCTAGTGGCCATCCACGGCTTCGCTGCATCGTTGCGGACGATGCGCGAAACGGGCTTCGGCACCCGCTGGTTCCTGCTGCTGTGGGTGATGCTGGTTTTCGCCTTTTTCAGCGTGTCCAGCTCGAAACTGCCCTCCTACATCCTGCCGCTGTTTCCGGCGCTTGCCTGGCTGGCCGCCGACGCGGCGCGGCGCTGGTCGCGTAGGGCCTTGCTCATCCACTTCGGCATCGTTGCCGCTTTCGCCGCTACCGCCGTCGTGCTGCTGCCGGAAATCACCCGGTTCGCCAGCGACGAAACGCCCCGGGAGATGCTTCAGGTCTACGCGGACTGGCTCGTCTGGGCCGCTGCGATCTGGCTCGCGGGCGCACTTGGCGCGTGTTTCCTCGCCTGGAAACAGCAGCCGCAGCGGGCTTTCCTAGCCCTTGCCGTTGCCGCTTTCGTCGGCCACGCGATGCAGATTCAGGGGCACGAAGCGCTTGGCAGATCCAACTCGGCCCACTATATTGCCGGCCGGGTCGAGCCGCTGCTTTCGCCGGGCGTCCCGTTCTACTCGGTCAAGACCTACGAACAGACCCTTCCGTTTTATCTCCGGCGCACGATGACCCTGGTGAATTTTGCCGACGAAATGAGGTTCGGCCTGGAGCAGGAGCCCGACAAATGGGTACCGGCCATGGCCGCTTTCACCCAGCGCTGGCAGGCTGATCGCGACGCCTTCGCCGCCATGGGCAGAGACACGTACGAGCGTCTGCGCAAGGAAGGCCTGCCCATGGAAATCGTCGCCCAAGACACGCGCCGCATCATCGTGAGAAAGCCCCCTTCCCCGTGACCCCGCTGAGTTTCACCCTCATCCTTACCGGCGTGCTGCTGAACGCCGCCGCCCAACTGCTGCTGAAAGCGGGCACCAATGCCATCGGCCATTTCGAGTTCCATGTCGACAATGTGCTGCCTGTGGGGCTGAAGCTGGCCTTCGAGCCGCATATCGCGAGCGGAATGGCCTGTTACGCCATCAGTCTGGTGGTGTGGATCATGGCCTTGTCGCGGGTGCCGGTGAGCATTGCCTACCCCATGCTGTCCATCGGCTACGTCATCAATGCCATCGTTGCCTATTACTGGTTGGGCGAGAGTGTGTCGCTGATACGGCTGGTGGGGATCGGCATCATTGTGCTGGGCGTAGTCGTGGTGGCGCGCTCATGAGCAGCGCCCAACCGTTCCTGCCCTTCACGCGGCCGAGCATCGACGAGGAAACCATCGCCGGTGTCGCCGCCGTACTGCGCTCGGGCTGGATCACCAGCGGGCCACAGGTCAAGGCGTTCGAGCAGGCGTTGTCCGAATACTTTGGCGGGCGCACCGCGCGGGCCATGAACTCCGGCACCGCCACCCTGGAAGTGGCGCTACAGATGGCGCGAATCGGGCTTGCCGACGAGGTGATCACCACGCCGCTAAGCTGGGTGGCCACGGCGAACGTCGTTCTGCGCGCTGGCGCCCGCCCGGTGTTCGTGGATGTGGACCCGGTCACGCGCAACCTCGACCTGGAGCTCGTTGAAGCGGCGATCACGCCTCACACCCGC
Organism: Rhodocyclaceae bacterium; assembly: GCA_049593715.1. Classification (GTDB taxonomy): domain Bacteria; phylum Pseudomonadota; class Gammaproteobacteria; order Burkholderiales; family Rhodocyclaceae; genus JBAWHH01. The sequence continues at coordinate 1,785 of JBAWHH010000483.1, read as the reverse complement.
GCCCTGCTGCCGGTGGACCTCGCCGGACTGCCGGTGGATCGCGACCGCCTTTACGCCATCGCCCAGCGCCACGGCTTGCGGGTGATCGAGGATGCCGCCCAGTCCATGGGTGCGCAGTGGAACGGCCGACCCATCGGCAGCTTCGGCGACCTCGTTTCCATCAGCTTCCACCCCAACAAGAACCTGACCACTGGCGAAGGCGGCTGCCTGGTGCTGCCGGACGGCGCTGATGTCGCGCTGTGCGAACGGCTGCGGCTGCAGGGCGTCGTGCGCGATGCCGACGGCGGCATGGAAGTCGACGTGGCCGGCGGCAAATTCAACCTCACCGATATCGCCGCCCGCATCGGGCTCGGCCAATTGCCTCACCTGGCGTCGTGGACAGCACGGCGGCGCCAGTTGGCCCAGCGCTATTTCCAGTGCTTCGAGCAGCAGGCCGCCGCACTCGGTTGCGGACTGCCAGTGGCAGACTTCGCGAACAGCAACTGGCACATGTTCCAGATCACCCTGCCCCTGGACCGGCTGGCCATTACGCGCGGAGACTTCATCCGCGCCCTGGCGGAACGGGGAATCGGGGCCGGCGTGCACTACCCGCCAATTCATCTCTTCTCGCTGTATCGCCGCCTGGGCTGGGCCGAGGGCGCCTTCCCCCATGCCGAGCGGATCGGACGCGAAATCGTTACACTGCCCCTCTTCCCCGCAATGGCCGACACCGACGTGGATCGCGTGGTGGATGCCGTTGCCGACGTTCTGCACCTCAATCTCAGATGAGCCAGCCCGAAGTCTCCGTCATCATTCCGGTCTATAACGAAGAGACCAGCCTGCCGCTGCTGTTCGACCGCCTCTACCCGGCACTCGATGGCCTGGGCACGTCCTACGAGATCTTGTTTGTCAACGACGGTAGCCGCGACCGTTCGGCCGCCGTCCTGCGCGAGCAGTTCTCGCGCCGTCCCGAAGCGACCCGAGTCGTGCTGTTCGGCGCCAATTTCGGCCAGCACATGGCGATCCTCGCCGGTTTCGAATTGTGCCGCGGCGACATCGTGGTGACCATGGACGCCGATCTGCAGAACCCGCCGGAGGAGATCGCCAACCTGGTCGCCAAGATGCGCGAAGGCTACGACTACGTCGGCACCATCCGCCGCCTCCGCCAGGACACGGCTTTCCGGCGCTACGCTTCGCGGCTGATGAACGAGGTGCGGGAACGCACCACGCGCATCCGCATCACCGATCAGGGCTGCATGCTGCGTGCCTACAGCCGCAGCGTCATCGATGCCATCAACAGTTGCCATGAGGTCAGCACCTACGTACCGGCCCTCGCCTATAGCTTCGCACAGCGACCGACCGAGATCGAAGTCGCTCACGAAGAGCGTGCCGCCGGCACGTCGAAGTATTCCTTGTACAAGCTGATGCGGCTCAATTTCGACCTGCTGACGGGCTTTTCCGAAGTGCCCCTGCAGTTGGTGTCGATGGCGGGCATGGTGCTCTCCGCGCTGTCGGCGCTGTTTGTCGTGTTCCTCGCGCTACGCCGGATCTTCTTCGGTCCCGAGGCGGAAGGACTGTTCACGCTGTTCGGCATCGCTTTCTTCATGCTCGGCATCCTGCTGTTCGCCGTCGGGCTGCTGGGGGAATATGTGGGGCGGATCTACCAACAGGTGCGCCATCGCCCCCGTTACCTGATCCAGGCGGTCCTAGAGAGCAAAACCGCCGAGCCGGCGCAAGAACGGGAACGATGCGAGGCCTGACGCTGCGCGGCGAGCGCCGGTCATGACGCGCGCCGTCGTTTTCGCC
>JBAWHH010000482.1:0-9461 GCA_049593715.1 Rhodocyclaceae bacterium | reverse complement strand
GTCGACGGGCCCACTCCTATTGGTGGCGGGGCCAAAGTAACGATGCGCGTAAAGAGATCGCGGAACTCGTGTCCGGACGCGATACCGAATCTCGGGTCGCCATTTTCCCCGAAAGCTTGCGCTAGGTTCACCCAGTCTTCGGGCGAGAGATGCTGTTTCGCAAGGGGGAAGACGAGTTTTTCTTCCTGGTCCATGTGGGCCCAGATTTCGTCGCCGAACTTTTCGACTGCGGCGGCGAACTGATCGAACCCTCCCGCGGCGCCGGCCTCGAAGTGGCCAAGGGTCAGTTCCATCGCCTTCACGTTCTGCGCACCCTCCCGGTGCTGGCGCTCCAACTCGTCTAGAACTGCGTCCGCTTCATGGGTACGCATCCGTAGCCTGCTAAAAAGGTAGGCGTTCTCTTTGGGGTGATGGAGCCGTTCCGGAAATGCCTCAATGTAATAGATCATGGCCCAAAGTAGCTTGAAGTCCGGCTTCAAGCGCCTTTCGCGCATTTCCCGCACCAGATACTTGAGGGCGTGAACGACAGCGGCCATCGAGCGGTGTTCGTCTTGGATGATGGTCAGCGCGGTGTTGAGCATTTTCCAATCCCGTGGAAAGGATGGCGCGCTCGGCGTGAAACGTGCCGTCGTTGGCCAAATGAGGGCGCCTTCGAAAGCGCCCCTGTTTACGCTTGGATGCAGCGGCCTTGAGTATCGGTCAGCGGTAGACGAGGACGGGAATGTCCGAGTGGGTCAGAACCTTCTGCGTTTCACTCCCGAGCAGCAGGCCGGTCAGGCCTCTACGGCCATGGGAAGCCATGAAAATCAGGTCGCAGGCACGCTCGTCGGCTACCTTGATGATGGCCTCGTACGGGGTGTCACATACAGCGGTCACGGTGTCGCATTCCACACCGGATGCCTTGGCTTCCCGCACCGTCTTGCCCAAGATTTCCTGCGCTTGCTTTTCAGCCATTTCCGCAAACTTATCGGGGGTCGTCGGGTCCACGAGGGCCCCTTCGCCGTAGAACGACACAGGGAAGTCTGGTTTTGCGTAGAAAAAGGTGATGCGGGCGCCAGCCTCCCGGGCGAAGGTGACCGCCCGCTCTACCGCGCCATCGGACAATTCCGACCCATCGGTCGGCACCAGCAAATGCTTGAACATGCTTTCCTCTCTGATGGTTGTGGGTCAAACGACCCAAACGGCAACCGATTCTAGGAGCCGCCCTGGGAGTTCTGATTGACAAAGATCAACACGCGGCGCACGGTCGCCCTCAACAATCCAAGGCCTTAGAGCCATGCAAATCACTTTCCTGGGTGCTGCCGGCGAAGTGACCGGGTCGTGTTACCTGGTCGATACGGGGCGAGTGCGCTTCCTCGTCGAGTGCGGCATGTTTCAAGGGGGGCGCGACGCACGCCAGAAGAATCTGCGTGCCCTAAACGTCGATCTGCGCCAGATCGCGTTTGTCCTGCTGTCCCACGCTCACCTTGACCACACGGGGCTTTTCCCGCGCCTGGTGGCCTTGGGATTTCGCGGTTTGGCCTTCGCTACGACCGCCACGGTGGATCTGCTAGGCGTCCTTCTGCTCGACTCCGCCCACATCCAGGAGAAGGAGAGCGAGTGGAAGAACCGCCACGACCGTCAGAGGCATGCGTCCCGAGGGGTGGAGGCCGCGCCCTTGTATACCGTGGCGCAGGCTCAGGCAAGTCTCGCTCAGTTGCGGTCCGTGGCATACGAGACCATCTTCTCGCCGGTTGATGGTGTGCGCTGCCGTATGCGCGACGCCGGGCACATTCTCGGCTCGGCCATCATCGAGCTTTGGATCGAAAGCCCGGGGGGCAGCCGCAAGATCGTGTTCTCAGGCGATCTTGGGCAGCCGGCGCGTCCAGTCCTGCGGGATCCGACGGTGATCGACGAAGCCGACGTGCTGCTGGTGGAATCCACTTACGGCAACCGGCTTCACAAGACGCTCGCCGAAACCGAGGACGAATTCGTCGAAGCGCTGACCGACACTTTGGCGCGCAAGGGGGGCAACGTTGTCATCCCCTCCTTTGCCGTGGGGCGCACGCAGGAGTTGCTGTTCATCTTCGCGGATCTTGTGCGCCGGGGGCGGCTCGGTCACCTGGACATTATCGTCGACTCCCCGATGTCGCTTTCCGCCACCGAAATCACGCTCAGACACCCGGAACTGCTCGATGCAGAAACGCACGAGTTGATCGCGTGGCAGCGCCACCATCCTGATTCGCCCCGCATCCGCTTTGTGCAGGACGTGGAGGAATCCATCGCCCTCAACCAGCGTCGCGGCGGCGCGGTGATCATCTCCGCCTCCGGCATGTGCGATGCAGGGCGGATCAAGTACCACCTGCTGCACAATCTGCCGCGGCGAGAGTCCTCGATCGTGTTCTGCGGGTTTCAGGCGGCAGGCACCCTTGGGCGCCGACTCGTTGACGGGGCGCGGAACGTCACGTTGTTTTCCGAGCGAGTTTCCGTGCTGGCCGACATTTACACCATCGGCGGTTTGTCGGCCCACGCGGACCAGGCGGCGTTGCTGGCGTGGCTGAGAGGATTCCGCAAAGCCCCCCAGCAGGTCTTCGTGGTTCACGGCGAAGCCGAAACGGCTCGGGTTTTCGCCGACACGGTCGTGCAACGACTTGGCTGGACAGGGGTTTCCGTGCCACAGTACGGCAGCACTGCCGACATCGGATGATTCACCGACATCGCGAAACGAGGGATTCGTCATGAGCACTTCCGAGGAGCGTCACGCCAATTACGGTCTTGATCCCCACGCCTCACTGGAGATACTGCACGACGTCGTAGAGGGCACCATTGATCCTCTGGGGGTTGCGGCGCCTCTGGGTCACGCTCAGCTCGCCTGGATGTTTCATCCCCAGGAACTGGCGAAGGCGCTGGGGCGTTTCTCCGCCGACATGCTTGCCCTGCAGAACTATTCCTGGCGTCGCGCAATGGGCGTCGAATGCGACGATCCCGTCAAACCCAATGCCGACGATACGCGGTTCTCCGATCCGATCTGGAGCGAGCCCTCCTTCGACATCGTCAAGGAGTGGTACCTGCTTTTCACCCACAACGTCCAGGACATGCTCTACCAGACGCCGGGACTCTCCGGAAAGGAGCGTCGCCGCGCCGCGTTCTGGTGGCGGAAATGGCTCAACGCCATGGCCCCCACGAATTTTTTCTGGAGCAACCCGGTCGCCATGCGCAAGTTCGTCGAGACGCAGGGCGAAAGCGTGACCCGCGGCATGCAGAACTTCCTGGCCGATTTGCGGGCCGGGACGGTGCGCATGACGAATCCGGAGGATTTCCAGGTGGGCGTCAATCTGGCGACCACTCCTGGCGCAGTGGTGTACCGGAATCGGCTCGTGGAGATCATCCACTACGAGCCGACGACGCCCAAGGTTCACGCCACGCCCATCGTGATCGTCACGCCGTGGATCAACAAGTTCTACATCCTCGATCTCAACCCCAAGAAGAGCATGATCAAGTATCTGCTCGATCAGGGCTTCAGCGTCTTCATCACCAGTTGGAAGAACCCCGGCCCCGACATGCGGGAGGTGCGTTTCGATGACTATCTGGTTGAGGGCGTCGATCAACTCGTGCAGGTCGCCCGGGACATCTGCAAGGCGCCGACCGTCCATGCCATCGGCTATTGCATCGGCGGCACAGCGCTATCCATGTACATGGCCTGGGCCAACAGCAAACAGGGCGATCTGGAAAAGATTCCCGTCGCTCACTGGACCTTGCTGACCACGATGGTCGATTTCCGCAAGCCGGGCGACATCGAGGTTTTCCTCGACGAAGCCAGCGTGCGATACCTTTCCCGTGCCATGGAGCAGAAGGGCTTCCTTGATGGCAAGGAGATGGCCGGCGCCTTTCGCCTGCTTCGCTCCAACAGCCTGATCTGGCACTACGTCGTGCATGGCTATCTTTATGGGGAGACGCCGCCCCCATTCGACGTCCTGTACTGGAACATGGATACCACGCGCATGCCCTACGCCATGCACAGTTGGTACCTCGACGCCCTCTACCTCAAGAACCGCCTGATCCACAAGGATTCGCTGACCATCGCGGGCGAGCCGATCGACCTCGACCGCATCCGCCAGCCGCTCTACGCCGTATCCGCCGAAGACGACCACATTGCGCCCTGGAAGCAGACATTCCGCATCAACAACTTCATCATGGCGGAGAAGCGCTACGTCTTGTCGAGTTCCGGACACATCCTCGGCATCGTGAATCCCCCGGTCAAGCCGCCCAAGCGCAAATACTGGGTGGACATCGCCCACCGCGCGGATACGGCCGATGGTTGGCGGGAGCGGGCGGTGGAAAACGAGGGTTCGTGGTGGGAAGACTGGATGGCTTGGCTCAAGCCGCTTTGCGGCGAAATGGTAGCGGCCCCGCCTGTTTCCACGCCCACGTATCCAAAACTTGCCGATGCTCCGGGCACCTACGTCCTGGAACGCTGACTACTCGATACTGCAAGAGCCGCTATCGGCTGAGGCCTTAGCGGCGCCACCTTGTGATTCCAACGCAGGCGCGTTTGCGTCCGCGGCGGGATGATGACCTGGGGACGGCGTCGGCGCTCGACCCGGAGTTTCGCCAGAGTGTGCTCCCTGGCACCGACTTTCCCGTATGTTTGGATCTGGTCCCGATGCTGCAGCGCCAGAGGGGCCGAATTCGGCTATCCTTAACGTAAATCAAGCCTAAACATTTTCCGCGCTATAACCTCGATGCTACTGCTTAATAACGGATTGTCCCGATGAGCAATTCCCCTGAATCGTCTCTCCCCGCGATGAAGATCCGCGGCAAGGAACTCCTGCCGGTGGTACAGGGTGGGATGGGTGTGGGTGTCTCTGCCCATCGTCTGGCCGGCCACGTGGCCGAGCAAAACGCCGTCGGTACCATCGCCAGCGTGGATCTGCGCCGGCTGCACCCCGACCTGATGGAGGAAACCGGCCGCTCGCGCGACCGCGCCGCCATCGAACGCGCCAACCTCACCGCCCTGGATCGCGAGATTCGCGGTGCGCTCGATATCGCCAAAGGCATGGGGATGGTCGCCGTGAACATCATGCGCGCGGTCACCCAGTACATCGATTTCGTTCGCCAGTCCTGCGAGAGCGGCGCCAACGCCATCGTGATGGGCGCGGGGCTTCCCCTGGATTTGCCCGATCTGGCCAAGGACTATCCCAATGTTGCGCTGATCCCCATCCTTTCGGATGTGCGGGGCGTGGGGCTCCTGGTCAAAAAGTGGATGCGCAAAAATCGGTTGCCGGACGCGGTCGTGATCGAGCATCCCAAACATGCCGGTGGCCATCTAGGGGCGGCCAAGATCGCCGACGTGGGTGATCCGCGCTTCGACTTCGATGTCGTGGTTCCCGGGGTGCTGCAGACTTTCCGTGAGCTGGAAATCGAGTCGGAGGCGATTCCGGTCATCGCGGCCGGGGGCATCAACAGCTACGAGAAAGTGCGGCAGGTATTGGATTATGGTGCTGCCGGCGTACAGGTTGGTACGGCGTTTGCGGTAACAGAGGAGGGCGACGCCCATCCTACGTTCAAGCGCGTTCTGGCGGATGCCCAGCCCGAAGACATCGTGACCTTCATGAGTGCCGCAGGGCTCCCGGCGCGGGCGGTGAAAACGCCGTGGCTCGCCAACTACCTCAAGCGTGAGCAGAAGCTCATGGAAGCGGCGGCGGACAAGGACCATCGCTGTACGCTGGCCTGGGATTGCCTGCTCCAGTGCGGCTTGCGTGACAGTCTGGTCAAAGCCGGACAGTTCTGCATCGACAATCATCTGGCCGCAGCGCTGCGCGGCGACCTTGAGAAAGGCTTGTTTTTCCGTGGTTCGGAGAGCTTGCCTTTCGGCAATGCCATCCGGCCGGTACGGGAACTCATCCGCTACCTTACGACGGGCATCATGCCGGCCGGTCTGCAGCGGGCATAGCCGGCCTGCCGGTCGGCGTCGCGGTCTGCCCCGCCGGGAACAACCCTCGGCGGGGCTTTCTTTTAACTCCTTTGCGTTTGGCTGCCCCGTTCCCGTGCCGGGCCGCGGCGGGATCCGGCCGCGTGTCCTTGAGCCCGGTCAAGGCATGTCCATCGTCTCGGCGGCGAGAATCCGCCAACCCAATTTGTTGGAGAGAACAAACATGGCCCACTTGACTGGACAACTGGCGGCACACCACAAGCACTGTGACGAGGGGTTCGCGGACGCCGAGGACGCGGTCCGCGCGGGCGACTGGGAAACCTCCGGCCGTGCCCTGGAGCAATTCCGCAATGACCTGGAAACGCATTTCGGCGCCGAGGAAGAGGTGCTATTTCCGGCCTTCGAAAGCATGCTGGGCACCGCTTCGGGGCCGACCCAGGTCATGCGGATGGAGCACTCCCAGATGCGCGCGCTGGTCGACCAGACCGTTGCTGCACAGGCCGCCCGGGATGCCGATGCTTTTCTGGGTGCGGCCGAGACGCTGCTCATCATGCTGCAGCAGCACAACCTGAAGGAAGAGAACATCCTGTACCCGATGTGCGAGCGCGCCCTGGGCGCCGACCCCACGGTGGCAGAGCGTATCGGGCAGGCGCTCGCCACGTCGGCGGCATGAGCAGAAACGTACGGCTGATCGATGGGCGCGGGCTATTGCCGCCGGAGCCTTTCGAACTGACGCTCGCGGCGCTGGAAGACCTCGAGCGCGGCGCCGAACTGGTCCTCCTCCTCTATCGTGAACCCCACCCGCTCTATCAGGTTCTCCGTCAGAACGGCTTCGCGCATCGCATTGAGTCCCTCGACGACGGCACGTTCGAGATCCACATCACCCACGCTGCGTAACGCCTCGTTGCGATGACCGCCGTCCTGTCCTTTGAGCAGGCGCCGCCCCTATCGGTGCCGTTCCGGTTTTTTCTCACGGCGCCGTTGTTCGGCTGCCTGGCGGGGCTACTGCTCGCCTTCGATGCCGAGGCCGTTCTTGTCTCCCGCTGGAGCGGGGCCTCCCTGGCGCTCACCCACCTCCTGACCCTGGGCTTTATGCTGCAGGCTATGTGCGGCGCGTTGCTGCAACTGCTGCCGGTGGTTGTCGGTGCCAACGTTTGGCGGCCGCGTTGGGTGGGCGCGGTGACCCATGTGGGCCTGATCGCCGGCACTTTCCTGCTCGCGGCCGGTTTTCTGACTTCGTCGGCAAGCTGGTTCCAGTTGGCCATTCCAACCCTGGGTGCCACCGTTTCTGTGTTTGTCCTCGCAACGGCCATTGGCCTTTTGCGCACCCCGTCCCGCAGCGAAACCCTGTCGGCGTTGCGCATGTCGATCGTGGCACTGTCGATCACTGCGGGGCTGGGGATCGCCCTTTCCTGGGTCTTCGGCTGGCAGGCCCAGCTTCCGGTGATGCGGTTGGCGCAACTGCATGTCGCGTGGGGTTTCCTCGGTTGGGGGCTGGTTCTCCTCGTTGGAGTCTCTTTCCTGGTCGTCCCGATGTTCCAACTGACGCCGCCCTACGCCAAACGCTTCGCCGGCCTGTTCCCCCTTGTCCTGACAGGAACGCTTGTACTGTGGTCGGCTACCGTGTTTGCGGCCGAAGATCCTGGCTGGGAGACTTGGGTACCGGTTGCCGCATTGGGGGGGCTCGCTATTGCTTTCGCGGTTCAAACCTTGCGGCTGCAGGCCCAGCGCCGCCGCCGTCACGTCGATCCGACGTTCCTGTTCTGGCGCACGGCGATGTTCGCCCTGGTGATCGGTACTGCCATGGTCCTCGTGCGGATGTACCTCGACGACGAAGCGTTGGGTAGCCGGCTGGAGATGGCGGCAGGCGCCATGATCATCGTCGGTTTCTTCCTTTCCGTGATCAATGGCATGTTCTACAAGATCGTGCCTTTTCTCATCTGGATGCACCTGCAGCGCATCGTCAAGACACCGCCAAACATGAGCCGGGTGATTTCGGAGACGGCCATGCGGCGACAGTTGTGGCTGCACTGGGCCGCGCTGGCGGCGCTGGTGTTGGGATGGGCAGTCACGCCGCTGCTGGCGCTCGGTGGGATCCTGCTGGCGGCCTCGTGCGTGTGGACCGAGGTCAACCTGGTCCGGGCCGTTCGCGTCTATCGGCGGTCCGCTCTGGCCGGCTGATCGCCATGGCCGGCTACAACTCGAACTGTCGCAAGCGCTGCACGTCGTGGATTTCGATGTGACGCCGGCGCACCGATATCAGGCCCGCGGCGCTCAGATCGTGGAGGATGCGGGAAAAAGTCTCCGGCGTGAGGTTGAGCCGCGAGGCAATGGTCTGCTTGCTGGTGGGCAACTCACACGCCAGGGTGCCGGCGGCTTCCGCGTCCTCTCCGCATTGCTGCAGCAGATAACCGATCAGGCGTTGGGCGCTGGAACGCAAAGACAAGGATTCCACGTCCTGCACCAAGCCGTGCAGGCGGATGGAAAGGCCGGCAAGCAGGCTGCGCGCGAACGAGGCGTCGTGTTCGAGCAGGTCGAAAACCGCTTTCTGGCTGACGTGCAGCACCTCGGCGTCGGTCAGGGCCTGGGCGAAGACGGGGTAGGATCGATCCAGGAACATGACTGCCTCGCCAAAGGTCTGCCGCGGGCCAAGGATGTCCACCACCTTTTCGTGGCCTTCCGCGGAGGAGAACGCGAGTTTGACCTGGCCCGAGACGACCACGTAGAAACCTTTTGCCGGATCGCCCCGTTGAAACAACAACTCACTTTTCTGCAGCCGCTTCTCCCGCGTCGCTTCGACCAAGGTGGCGATCTGTTCCAGGCTGATTTCGTGGAACATCGGCAGGGACTTTAGGATGGTTGGGATGTCGATCTTTTCTTGCTGCATGGCGATGGGGGAAACATTCGGCGGGAGCGGGGGCAGCGAACAAAATACCATGGCCGCGCCCTTGCCCGTCAATGCCGAAGCGCTTTTGCGGCGACCCGGCAAGGGGGGCCGTCAATGACGGTCCTGTTCCAGGCACCCCATCGGGTGATGTTTCTTGCCGGCTCGGTACAGATCCTCGTCGTGATCGGCTGGTGGGCAGCGGAACTCGCCGCTCGCGCGGGCTGGCTGCCGATGTGGCCTTGGCCGCTTTATCCCGGCTGGCTCCACGGGGTATGGTTGATCTATGGCCTGTACCCGTTCTTCTTTTTCGGGTTCCTCATGACGGCCATGCCCCGCTGGCAGAACGCAGCGGCGGTCAGCGCCCGGGTTTATCTGACGGTATTCTGCTTGTGCGGGGTGGGCTGGCTGGCCTTCGCGGCCGGCTTGCTGTTCCCCAAGGTGCTGCCGGCCGCTCTGGCGGCGGTGCTGCTAGGCTGGGCAGTCGCCCTGATCGATCTGCTGCGGGTGGCAAACACCCCCCACCCTGACCGTGTGGTGCCGCGGATCGTCGTTGCCGCGTTCTCGGCCGGCGTGCTGGGTCTCGTGCTGCTGTTGGCACGCACGCTCGGCGCCGACGAGAGTGCCCTGCGGGCCGCGCTGGACATCGGGAGCTGGTGGTTCCTG
>JBAWHH010000481.1:0-4681 GCA_049593715.1 Rhodocyclaceae bacterium | reverse complement strand
GGGCAAGCCTTACCGCAGCAATGCCACGTATATCCCCGTAATGATAGCGGTCGTGATCACGCCGCTGATGCTCGCCCCCAGCGCGTGGGGGAGGATCATCACGCCAGGGTTGGCCTGACTCGCGACTTTCTGCACGATCTTGGCCGTCGTCGGCACGCAACTGACGCCGGCAATGCCGATGATGGGATTGAATTTGCCCCGATACCAGAAATAGAGCACGTAGCCGCCGATGATCCCCCCGATGGCTGCCAGCGTCAGCGCAAGGATGCCGAGCAGGAGCAGCTTCAAGACTACCGGACTGAGGATCGTATTGGCTTCGCACAAAATGCCCAGGGTCAAGCCGAGGAAGAACGTGGCGCCATAAAGCAGCGTTTCACTCAGAAGGTTCTGGAAACTGAGCAGCCCGCTCTCGCGAACCGCGACGCCGATGAACAGGGCAAGGAACAATGGCGCCGCCACTGGAAACAGCAGACAAAGCAAGGTGCACGCGACAACTGCGAAGACCAGCTTCTGCCCGGAGGTAATCTTTTTCACATCCTCCACGGGCATCGGAATTCCCCGTAGGCGCTCCGGAACCAGCAGCTTGATCAGATAAGGATAGCCACCGTAGGTCAGGCCGAGGTACAGGTAGCCGACTACCGTAATGGGAACGAAAAGATCCTTGGCCAGGATCAGGGAGGCGAAGAGCACCATCGGGCCATCCGCCCCACCGATAAGCGCCACCGATGCCGCCTCGCGCTCCGTCATGCCCAGCGCGACGGCGATGGGAAAGGTCACCACTGTTCCCAACTCAGCGAAGAGCGCAATGATCATGCTCTGGAACGGCCGCGCCATGACGAAGCCCACATCCAGCAGCACGCCGATGCCCATGAACACCAGGACGGCGATCAGACCGTTGCTGAACATGAAAGTGTAAATGGGCTGCAGCCAGTCGATCTGCAGGATGTTCATGGTGGCTTCCGTACCCTGGACGAGCGGCTCCACGAACAGCGTGCCGACCTTGTCCGCCTCGAAGAACATCACGCCGGCGTTTACCGCAGCCATGCCCATCCCCATGGGAATCATCAGCAGCGCTTCCAGCACGCCTTTCTTGCCTAGATAGATCAGCAGAAATCCGAGCAGGATCAAGCCGATGCGGCCCCAGAAAATCTTCGGATCCGCCGCAACGAGGGTCGCAATCCCCTGGAACAGGTCAAGCAGGTGGATGCCTTCCATGGCGCTCGCTCAGGCGATGGTCAGCAAGACTTGGCCCGGCTCGACCGCATCACCGACCTTGACAGCAATGGAGGCAACCTTGCCGGAACGCGCCGTAACCATATTGTTCTTCATCTTCATCGCCTCGATGACAACCACTTTGTCACCCTGATTGACCTCTTGGCCCACCGTGACGGCGATCGACTCCACCACCCCACCTAGCGTGGCGACGACGTCCCCGGGCCCGGAAGGGCCGCGCGTCGCAGCCGGCGGCGGCGCCGCTGACGCCGGCGCGGCCACTGACGAGGGAATGTTCATGCTTCCCGGTGCGGGATACAGCGAACCTGCGCTTTCGCTCAAGTCCTCAACGGTGACCATGTATTCCCGGCCGTCGACGGTGATCTTGAATTTCTTTTCCATGATCGTTTTCTCTCCCCTTAGCTTCCGGCGCGTGTCTCTCTATCGCGCGGGATGGTGTGAAATGTGGTGGGATCCATGCTGGGCTTGGCGACCTTCCGCTAGCCACTCGGAGCCCCGATGGGATGGCTCGATGTGAACGATGCGGGCCGAACCCAAAGTGGCATACACGGCGGCCGCGATCGCCGCAACATGGTCGGCCGCAAGGTCGAAAGCGGGAACGGGCGACGCAGCCGGTACTACGGCTGCGGGTTTGGGTTCGAGGGCATTCAGAACCACGACGATCAGCTTGATCACCGCCGCAATCGCCATCGAGACCACGATTGCCAGCCCGTACACCAGCGCGGTCTTGCTCAGGACATCTTCCATGATTTTCCGCCTTCGATGGTCGGGGGGTCAGAGCGGCATGTTGCCGTGCTTTTTGGCTGGCCGCAGCTCCCGCTTGTAGAGAGCCTTCCGCAATGCCAAAGCCAGTACGGAACGAGTCTCAGCAGGGTCAATCACGTCCGTGATATACCCGCGGGAGGCAGACAGATAGGGCGAGGCAAACTCGGCGCGGTATTTCGCCACCAGTTCATCCACTTTGGCCTTACGATCTTTCGCTTCCGACAGTTCCTTGCGGTAAAGAATGTTCACCGCTCCTGCCGCGCCCATAACCGCGATTTCGGCGTTAGGCCACGCGTAGACGAAATCCGCCCCCATCTCCTGGCTGCACATGGCGAGGTAAGACCCGCCGTAGGCCTTGCGCAGGATGACCGTGATCTTGGGCGTAGTGCAGGAGGCGTAGGCGAAAAGCATTTTGGCGCCATGGCGGATGATGCCGCCGCGTTCCTGCTCCACCCCGGGCAGAAAACCCGGGACGTCGACCAGCGTAACCAGCGGAATATTGAAGACGTTGCAGAACCGGATGAAGCGAGAGGCCTTGTCTGCGGCATTGATGTCCAGCGATCCCGCCAATTCGATGGACTGATTGGCGACCAGACCCACGACGACGCCTTCGACGCGAGCGAACCCGATGATGATGTTGCGCGCGAAGCCGGCATGAACTTCCATGAAGTCGCCGCCATCGACGACGTGGGCGATGATGGTGCGCACGTCCATGGGCGACGTCGGATCCTCAGGGACCAGCGCGTGCATGGCCTCGTCCCTGCCGAGAACGATGTCGGCGGAAAGACGATGCGGCGGATCCTGGGTATTGTTCGCCGGCAAGAACGAGAGCAGCCGGCGCACGATGCCGATCGCCTCGCGATCGTCTTCGGCGATGAAGTGGACATTGCCGCTGACCGTGGCGTGCATGTCGGCGCTGCCCACTTCGTCCATTGTCGTGGCGCGCCCTGTCACCGATTTGATCACTTCGGGGCCGGTGATAAACATGTGCGCGTTGTTGCGCGTCATGATGATGAAGTCCATCAACGCGGGCGAGTAAGAAGCCCCTCCCGCACATGGCCCACAAACCACCGCGATTTGCGGCACGACGCCCGACATCAGGACGTTGTGGTAGAAGACCTCGCCGTAACCGGACAGGGCATCCACGCCCTCCTGGATGCGCGCACCGCCCGAATCTTTGAACGCGACCACGGGAACGCCGGTCTTGATGGCAAACCGCATCAGGTCCACCATCTTGTGGGCGTGCATCTTACCCAGGGTACCGGCCGCCACGGTGAAATCCTGGCTGATGGCGGCGACCTGCTGTCCGTCAACATAGCCGGTGCCGGTCACCACGCCATCCGCGGGCATAGACTTCTTCTCCATGCCGAAGGCGCGGCCGGCGTGGCCGATGTGCATACCACTCTCCTGAAACGTTCCTTCCTGGAACAGCATTGCGATCCGATCCCGGGCGCTGAGAATGCCTTTCTCCCGCCGCGCCGCAATCTTGTCCTCCCCTCCGCCTGCGGCAATTGCCTGCCGTCGACGGTGGAGATCCTCGATGACCTCTGGCCGTATCGCCATAACCCCTCCTTTATTGGTGCTGCCTGCGATCGGCTGAACGCAGACGAAATGCAATCCCAACGAGCTGCACCCCGCGCGCAGCCCGTGTTTCCAAGCAAGCCGTGTTCCGGTTACAGGTAGCCCAGCAAACGATTCGCCGCTGTGGCCGGAGTCGCGGTCCCCTCCTCGACTTCGCGACTCAGATGGTCCAGATCCCGTCTCACATGCGGATGATCGCGGAACCGGTGACGCAACCCGCGATCTATGAGCTCCCACATCCAGGCCAATGACTGACGGCGCCGCTTGTCCGCGAACGCCCCGGACTGCACCATTGTGGCGCGATATCTTTCGATCGCCCCCCAAAAAGCGTCCAGGCCATTCTGCTGCAGCGCCGACGTGGTTACCACGGGCGGCTGCCAATTCGGCGAAGTCGGCCGCAGCATCGTTATGGCGCTCTTGAGCTGGCTGCGGGCCAGTGCCGTTGCATGCGGATCAATGTCCGCCTTATTGATCACCAGCAGATCCGCCAGTTCCACGATGCCTTTCTTTATCGCCTGCAACTCATCGCCGGCATTGGGAAGCAGCAGTAGGGCGAAAACGTCCACCATCCCCGCCACCGCTGTTTCCGACTGCCCAGCACCAACCGTTTCGACAATGATCACGTCGAATCCGGCCGCTTCGCAGACCAGCATTGCCTCGCGCGTCTTCTCCGCCACGCCCCCCAACGAACCGCTGGTGGGTGACGGCCGGATGAACGCCATCGGTTGCTGGCAAAGACGCTCCATGCGGGTCTTGTCGCCCAGGATCGAGCCACCCGAAACGGAACTCGACGGATCCACCGCCAGCACCGCCACGCGATGGCCCTTCCCGATGAGAAACAGGCCGAGTGCCTCGATAAAGGTGGATTTCCCCACCCCGGGGACTCCGGAGATTCCCACTCGGACGGAATTGCCACTGTGCGGCAGTAGCCGTTCGAGCACCCGCTGGGCACGCCGGTGGTGATCGCTGCGCACTGACTCAATTAGGGTGATGGTCTTCGCCAACGCCCGAGTCTGATGCGCCAGCACACCATCCACCAGACGCTGGTCCGCCGGATCGATGGCGCTTGCGCTCTCCGCCAATGGCGCATTCATGCCTGCAC
>JBAWHH010000480.1:0-3342 GCA_049593715.1 Rhodocyclaceae bacterium | reverse complement strand
GAGCAGCTCTACCGCCGCATGCGCGGTCTGGTGCCGCTGTACGAAGGTTTCCTCACCTACGGCGGCATGTCCGTGCGCGAGATGGAAGCCATGACCGTCGGCCTCGAAGAGACCATGGACGAAGACGTCATCAACCAGGGGCCCCAGTTCATTGCCTACATGGTTGATGAACTGGTCAAGCGCGGCGTCCCCGTCATCACCCCGGCCGGCGGCCTCGGCTGCCACATCAACGCCATGAAATTCGTCGACCACATCCCCCAGGCCCAGTATCCGGCTGGCGCCCTGGCGTCGGCCCTTTACATCGCCAGTGGCATCCGCGGCATGGAGCGCGGCACCCTGTCCGAACAGCGCGATCCCGACGGCCGCGAAGTTTTCGCCAACATGGAACTGCTGCGCCTTGCTCTGCCCCGGCGCGTCTTCACCCTCTCCCAGGTCAAATACGCCATCGACCGCATCGAATGGCTGTTCGAACACCGCCGCCTCATCGGCGGCCTGGAATTCACCGAAGAACCGGAAATCCTGCGCTTCTTCTACGGCCACCTGAAACCCGTCTCCGATTGGCAGGAAAAGCTGGTGGCAAAGTTCCGGCAGGATTTTGGGGGGAGTCTCTGAGGGGAGTGTCCGGCCCCTGTGTTTCCCGCAGCAGAGCGGTTCTCTGCTCTGGCAGGGGCGCTGCTGCCGGCAGGCCGCAGTGAATAGGGCGCGCGTTGCCGTGGCGGCGTTGACCCTCGGCGTGTTCGGTCTGGTTGCCTACTTGGGCGGCGTTCAGGGCGGTGGGTTTGGCGACTTCATTCCCAAACTCGCCGCGATCTTGGTGCTCGCTCCGATCATTGCGGTCGCGGTGGTTCGTCGAACAGGGCTGCGCGTGGCTTTCGCTGCGCTGCTTGCGACGGCAGGGGGCGCAGCGATGCAAGCCGGCAGCACGGAGCGAGCCCGTGCGTTCAACGAATGCGTGGACCGGGGTGACGCGGTTCGGCAGGCCTTGCAGGAATATCGCCAGGCTACCGGCCGGTATCCGATGGCGCTGAGCGATCTAGGCCGGCCCTTGCCGTGCCAGCCAGCGCTTTGGGCAAGCTTGCTGGTCTACACGCCGACCTTTCCCGGCTACGCCTTGTCGTTCGGCGATGCACTGGTCACCTTTTCGGCCACGGAATCGGCGCCGTTCGAGGCGCGGAAATAGGGTTTCGGGGCGCGCCTTCGCTCAGGCTTCGGTCTCCGCCAAGGTTTCCCAGCCGGGAACATTGCGGAGTAGGGACTTTTCCGCCGTCAAGCGCGCAAGCATCTCCCGGCGCGGAATCAGGCGGAACAACGCCGTGCTGCGGTTGTAGGAGCAGTTGACGGCGAACAGGCAGTCCAGGCCGGCGTGGTAGTGGTAATCAACGTTTTCCCGGTGCGGACTGACGGCGCCGAGGGGGATGGCGAAGAAGCGGTCGGTCGGCAGGTGCCACAGCCAGGCGCTTTCCTTCAGGCCCCAGTCGTCGCCCTCGATATCCAGGAGAAGCCAGTCTTCCGGCAGGCGCACGGGGCGGATGTGTTGGCCGTAGCGGCACTGGTCGAGCTTGGGCTGCATGCCCTTAAGCGAACGGCGATATCTGGCGCCGGTCTGCAGGTCGGTGGCGGCCAACTCAAACACCTTGTTGCCGTTCTCGAATACCTCGCTGCCCGCCAACAGCCAGCCTTTGCTGGAGGTGGGCAGGCAGGGAATGCTGTCGAGCAGTAGCGACGAACCAGGGCGGTTTTGCGGTGCCGATTCGGCATCATCGGGGGTCGGCCCTGCATCGTCGCCGTTCAGCCGAAGCTCATTGCCGCCAATAGGCTCAGCGTAAGGATGGCCCGCTTCCGCCGGGAGCCAGCACACGGGCGCGAACGTGGCGTCGAGCACCAGTGCGATCCCAAGGGAGAGCTTCGGATCTTTGTGGCGCCGGTTGGTCACCGATACTTCCAGGCGCCAGAATCCGTTCGGCAGGGCCACCAGGCGGCGCACAGAGTATTCGGCCGCCAACGTTCGCTCTGGCAGCGTTGGCGGGCCGGCGCCGTCGGCCAGCGGGAGGTTCTCTGGCGGGAATACTGCGGGCAGGGAGTAGCGGCCCAGCAACTCGTCCCGATCGTGCAATTGGACGCTGCAGTGGTCCCTCAGACCACTTTTGTGCGCGCCCTGCGGGTCATGGGGCCGCGCGAAGACTTGCACCGCCCAAAGCGTCTTGCTGTCCGCCGCCACCGCCATTTCCAGGCCGGAGAACCGCAGGTCGAAATCGCCGTCTTCGCTGCGTGGGGCGAATCGGGCAACGATCATGTGGTCGACGCCGGTCGGGGAAAGATCCCACTTGCCGACATCGGCGACGAAAGCTTCGCTGTCGTCGGTCCACAGGCACCAGTCGCCATTGAGCCAGGTGATGGTTGCGCCGGTGTCTTCGCTCCAATGGTCGGCCACGAGGTCGAGCTTGGGGGCTCGAATCTGCCGAGCTTTCTGGCCCCACTTTTTGCCTTCCTGGGCCAGCAGTTCGGCGCTGGTCGATGCGCCCTCCCAGACGACTTCGAGGCTGCCGGCAGGATGCGTCCCGTCGGCGCGCAGCATCAGGAAGACGGATTCGTCGCCGCCCGTGTTTACTTGGTAAAGGGCAAAGCCGAGATGGGACAGCGCCTGGCCCAGCGCCGCGCCGCCCTCCTCGATCGGCACGTTGGCGTACATCGCCGCCGTCTTGTCGAGGCCCACGTCTTCGAGGGCAGCAACCTCCGGGTAGGTCTCCCGTAGCGACCACAAGGCGGTGGTGGCCGGTTCGCGCCAGTCGATCGGAGTGGTGAAGCGCAAATCGGCGAGAGGATCTGCCATGGGGATGATGTGGCTCGCGAGCCGTCTGGCGTGCCTTACGGTTTTGCCCCCATCGCCTCCCCCATGCGGATTGCCCTGGCCGGCGACCACTCGGGGTTGAAGGTCAGGGTGTCGGCGGGGAAAAGCATCACCACGGTGGACCCGAGCAGGAACCGGCCCATTTCGTCCCCTTTCTTGAGTTCGAAGGCCGTGTCGCCCTCGTAGCGCCACTCCCGCACGCTGCTCGGCCGCGGCGGATTCACCACGCCGTGCCAGGCAGTGGCCATGCTGCCGACGATGGTGGCGCCCACCAGAGTGAGCACGAAGGGGCCGAAAGCTGAGTCGAACACGCAGACGACCCGTTCGTTGCGGGCGAACAGGCCGGGCACGGCCCGCGCCGTGGTGGGATTGACCGAAAACAGGTCGCCGGGGACGTGGATCATCCGCGTCAGCCGGCCGTCGCAGGGCATGTGGATGCGGTGGTAGTCCCGCGGGCTGAGGTAGAGCGTGGCGAAACTGCCGTTATCGAAGCG
>JBAWHH010000479.1:0-2630 GCA_049593715.1 Rhodocyclaceae bacterium | reverse complement strand
CGCTACGCCTACGGCCACTACTGCCGCAATATGGCGCGCCAGCCGCTGGAATACGATGACCAGATACCAGACGCAGCGGTGGCGATCCGGCCGGCCACGGGGCTGCGGCGGTCCCTTGCTTTCCTCGACAACGGGCTGAGATCGCTGCGGTCCGCCTGGGACCGGCGCATCAGCGCGCCGCGCCGCTACCGCTATCTTCGCCGCGCGCTGAGCGCCTACTCGGCGGTCGATGGGGCGAACGAGTACGCGGGGCAGGCGGCGTACTGGGCGGGGCTGATCGTGCTGCGCGGCCTGCGCCAGGGCAGCGCCCTGCGGGCGCGGGAGCATCTGGCGGCGGCGGCGGAGCGGGGGGTTCCGGAGGGGGCGTTCGAACTGGCCTTGCTCCTGCTGGACAACGACGGCCATGGGGGGCACTGCTACGCCAAGGGTCTGCTGGAGCGGGCGCTGCCCGGTCTGCGCTCGGCGAGCATGGTGGATCGCACGCTGTTTGAACTCGCCTGGCTGGAGAAAACCTGCAGCGACACCGGTGTGCCGGACCTGGAAAAGGCCCATGAGTACCTCGGCCGGATTCTCGAACGCAGCGGTCTGGCGGTTACGGAGGGCGGGGAGATCGTCGCCGCCACCCGGCCGGCCGGCCCCATCGCGCGGGAGGCGTTGCGGGCGGAAGCGCGGCTGATGTACCAGGAGGTCAGCGACACGATCAAGGCGGAGGCGGATCGCCGGCTGGCCCAGGCGGAGCGGGCGCGGCGCGAAGCGGTGGAGAACATGATGGCGATGTTCGCCCACCAGTTCCGCGGTTCTGTGGGGACGATCCTGTTCAACGCCGAACACCAGCACGACGAGCGGCTGTATTTGAGCATTGCCCATTCCATGACCGGCCTGCTGGAGACGTTTAGCGTGGTGTCCACCAGCCCGGAGAAACTGCTCGGCAGTCTCAAGGACGATTCGAGCGGGGAAGGATCGCCGGCCGCGGTACTGCTGCGGGCGCTGAAGCTCGCCCTAGTGCAACTGCTGTCGACGCGCAACCGGCGCCGCATGTCGCCCCATTATTTCGCCTACGCCAAGCGGCGGGGCGAGGCGCCGGCGGAACTGCGCCTGTCGGAATGGTCCCGCGACCGGAACTGGCAGACGCGGGAACGCCAGATGCAGTCGCAGTGGGAGGAGGATTTCGGCGCGCTGATCGTGGACGCCGATCTCGATACCGTGTGCGCCTGGATCGGCGCCCACGTGCTGCCGGTGCGCGTGGAAGGTTTCCCCCACAGCGCCGCCCGTTTCGCCCAGTTCGGGCCGAAGGCGTCGCTGCTCACGGTGGTGTTCACCGAAGTGCTGGTGAATGCCTTCAAGCACACCACGCCGGGCACCCACGATGCCCTGGTGGTGACATGGACTGAAGAGGGGAACGAAATCACTTTCTCTTGTACCAATCCCAGCACCAAGGAAACAAGAATGCGCGAAGCAAGCAAGGGTAGTGGCCGCGGCCACAAGTTTCTCGGCCTGATCGCCGAGCACCTGCACGGCCGTTTCAGCATGGACGTCTTCACCGACACCTCCTGCGTGCGCATGTCCATGCCGGTCGAGATCATGCACCTGGAGCTGGCGGCGTGATCGCTTTCCTTTGGGTCGAGGATTTCGAGGGCCGGCAGTATCGCGAGTTCGCCCATGCCCTGTTCGGGGCGGCGCTGGGCCTGGATGCCCTGGCGTTCCCCGACGAGGAATACGAACTGCGGGAATTTCTCGAAGTGCGCCATATCCTGCTCGCCACCAGCTATGCCGAAGCGGCGCGCCTGATCGCCCAGCGCCTAGACGACGTGGACAGCATCGTGCTGGATCTGGACATCAACCTGCTGGGAGAAGACACCGAAGAGGATCTGCCTATCGTCGTGCCGCTGCTGGAGCGCTGGTACGGCTACGATCCGGATGCGGCCAATCAGGAAGCCTCCTACGACCGCGCGCGGGCCCAGATGAAGCTGGTCGCCGGGTATCACCTCTATCTCGATCTGGTGATGAACCGCGGCTTCCCGCAGAACCGCATCCTGTTCTGCTCGAATCACGGGCCGCACATGGATTCGATCAACAACAGCTTCGAGGCGGCACGCATCGAGGTGCCGCCGATCCACAAAAAGGGCGACGAGCAGGTTCAGCAGTGGGTCGCCGCCCAGATCGACGCGCCATACCTGCGGCTGCGGCGCTCGGTGGCGTTGGCGTGCCGGGAGATCCTGGAACGGCTGCGTTTCGGCCAGACGCGGTTCCTGATGCCCGATCTACCCGGCCGCGGCGCGACGCGGCTGAACCAGACCAACGCCGAAATCCTCCTCGAAACCTTGCCCCGCCTGCTGCCGCCCCACGACATCAGCCAGGTGGAAAAACAGCTCGCCTTCCGGCTGTTCGCCCGTACCCTGGCCCAGGATTGGGACAAGGTGGATTTCCGCGAGAAGACGTTCCGTTTGCCGGCCAAGGGCTACGCCGCGGTGCTGGTGAATGCCCGCAACTGGACCAGCCACGAGGCGCAGTCGCTGTCGCGGCTGGACGAAGGCGATGCGGCGTTCCTGTTCCTGATCGCCATGCGCACCTGTTTCGAGTTCCGCCCCGATCGCCTGGAGCAATTTGAAAAAGGGCTGCTGCCCCTGGTC
>JBAWHH010000478.1:0-5258 GCA_049593715.1 Rhodocyclaceae bacterium | reverse complement strand
TTTGCCGATGCCGGGGATCTTGATCAGCCGGCCGGCGTCCTGCGCCGCCACGGCGTGGGAGAGGTCGGCCACCGACAGGCCGGACAGCACCGCCAGCGCGGTGCGAGCGCCGACGCCACTGATCTTGAGCAGTTGGCGGAAGGCGGCGCGTTCGTCCTCGGCGGCAAAGCCGTAGAGGAAATGGCCGTCCTCCCGCACCAGCATGTGCACGTGCAGGCTCACGCGCTCTCCCGCCGCCGGCAGGTTGTAGAAAGTGCTCATGGGCACGTCCAGTTCGTAGCCCACCCCCTGCACGTCCAGCAGGATCTGCGGCGGGTTCTTGGAGATGAGCACTCCGGTGAGGCGGCCGATCATTTGTTGTTCCTTCTTCTTGGCGGGGGCCGCCGGCAAAGGCGCCGAAAACTGCAGGGCCCCGCGACCGATAGCCCCTCCCCCTCGACGGGGCTGGGGAGAGGGTGATGGGCGACAGAACCGACTCGCCCGGCAATGTGCGCTGCCCCCTCACCCCGGCGGGCAAGCGCCACCATCAACGGCAGCCCCGTGCTGCTTTGTTCAGGCGTGCCAGGACTTCCTGACCCTGTTCCCGGCTGCGGACGGGAATTTTCACTTCGTGGCCACTGCCGAAGTTGCCGCCGCCGTAGTAGATACGCACTTCGTCCGGGGCCAGCTCCACGTATTGCACGATGCCCAGGTTGATGAATCGGCGGGGCGTACTGGATCCGTTGCTGACCTCGAACAAGCAGAACGCGGTAGAACCGCCGGCCTCGCCATTGAGTTTTGGCGCCTCGGCCAGCGGCGTCCCGCCGTTGGGCTGCTGGGAATAGCCGGCGCAGGACACCAAAAGGCCGGCGGTCATCGCGATCCAGGCTGAACGCTGCATTGGCTCTCTCCCCAAGTTGGATGGAACGTCTCGGGTAGGGAGTGCCACGGGCGCGTAAAGTTGCGCCAGTCACACGAGGCGGCCATTTCTCACGCGAAACCCGGTCGTGGACAAGCCACCCAGCCCCTGCCCGCCGTGGGCATGGCAGATGGCGCAGGCCAGGGCGTCCGCGGCGTCGGGGCTGGGATCGCCGGGCAGGCTGAGCAACCGTCGCACCATGTGCTGCACCTGGTCCTTGGCGGCTTTGCCATGGCCCACCACCGCCTGCTTTACCTGAAGCGCCGTGTATTCAGCCACCGGCAGCGCGTGGCTGACGGCGGCGCAGATGGCCGCGCCGCGGGCCTGGCCGAGCAGCAGGGTGGACTGGGGATTCACATTGACGAACACCTTTTCCACCGCCACCTGCCCCGGCCGGTGGGTGGCGATCACTTCCCCCAACCCATCCAGAATGGACTTCAGCCGCTCCGGCAGTTCGCCGCCGCTGGGCGTCTTGATGCAGCCGCTGGTGACGTAGCGCAGCTTGCTGCCCTGGGCGTCAATGACGCCGAATCCGGTGATGCGTAGTCCGGGATCGATGCCCAGGATTCGAACGCCCTCGGCGGCGGCCACCCTGCCCGGCTCAGCCGATGGTGACGGCCGTTCCCGACGCGCACACCATCATCATGCCGTTATCCTCGCCCAGCACTTCGTAGTCGAGGTCGATGCCGACGATGGCGTTGGCGCCCATCTTCTTCGCCTGCTTTTCCATGTCTTCCATGGCATCTTCGCGGGCGCCGGCGAGGGCATTTTCGTAGGCGCCGGAGCGGCCGCCGACCACATTGCGGATCGAGGCCAGCCAGTCGCGGAACATGTTCGCGCCGATGATGGCCTCGCCCGTGACAACGCCGTGGTACTCGACGATGGTGCGACCTTCCAGAGTGGGGGTAGTGGTCATGAGCATGTCGCTTCCTCCTCAGCAATAGGCGCTGGATTCTACCCGAGGGGCGGACCACACAAGAGGACGTTGCCCGCCAGCGGCGGGGGGGAGGAGCCAGCGCAACCGGTCAGGCGGCCTGCTCTTGTCCGCTCCAGCGCAGCGCGCGATAGTCGAAGCCGCTGCGCAGCCCCGGCTTGATGATCTCGAAATAGGGAGAGACGTCGAAATCGCGGGGCGTGAACAGGCTGTGGTGGCGAATGTGCAGAAGCTCGCGCTCGCAGTCGGAGCAATTCGGGTCATTGGCCGGCACCCTGGAAACCTGGGGCAGCACCGGATAAAACACGGACTGGAACGCCTGGGCGATGAGGGTGGAGCAGATGGCGCGGGTCGGATCGCCGCTGCCCAGCGCGAGCATGCGCCGGCGCCAGCGCGTCGGGACCGGCGGAGTCGGCAGCAGGTAGCGCGCCAGATCGAAGACGTTTTTCAGGTCGTACTGGTAGCCGATCCGCTCCAGGGCGAAGTTAACCACCCGCTGCAGGTCATCCTCGCTCAAGCCTACCGGACGGCAGATTCGCGTCTGCAGCCCGGCGTAATCGGAAAGCGGAATCGCCCGAACGCCGGCCGAGATGTCTGCTTCCACCAGCAGCAAAGGTTCGCCATTGTCCGCCGTACCTTCCAGGACGTCGCCGACGTAGAGCGCGGCATGGGACCACGTGGACTGGGTCAGATACTTGATGGCGGTGCTGAGGCGCTGGTTGCCCTCCACCAGCACCACATCGCCGGGCCTCAATTCGCCGGCGAGGAGCGCCAGCGGGGTGGGGGGAACTGCGCTCGTCTGGCCGGCAGGGCGTGTGAGGTAAGCTGCCAGCGCCCGCCCGAACATGCCTCGCATCGCTTGAACAATCATCTCGAGTCGGCTTGCCGAAAACGATCAGGGTTGTCGCTTCGACTCGGCGCACAAACCCGCAACGCCAAGTCCGCTGTCCAGGAGATTTTACGGCGTGCAGGCCTTGTTTCGGCGTGTCGAAGTGGGCGCCTTGAACACGATCTCCCACTGACGGCAGGCAACGCGTTCAGGCGCGAAGGCACCCTGTGCCGCCGCAGGGTAACCATCGCGCGCCCGCGGGTGAGCACCATGGAGAAAAGACATTCAGTTCCCATGGCCGGTCAGGTAACTTGTCGAGTGGTCAACCGAGTTTTCCAGGTTCAACCGGGGAATTGATGCCCACCATCCTTACCCATCCCGCTGTTCCACTCTCCCTTGCGATCATGGCCGGCGGGGGCGTGATCGGTTCCCGGCTGCTGCTGGCCGGCGTTGCGGCCTCGGTCTTGCCGGACCTGGATGTGATCGGATTCAAACTTGGCGTGGCCTATGGGGATGAACTCGGGCACCGCGGGTTCTCCCATTCGCTGGCCTTCGCGCTGGGTGTCGGCGGGCTTGCCGCGGCCGTTGCGCCATGGCTGCGGACCACGCGCTGGGTGGCGTTCCTCTTTGTTGCCATCGCTTGTGCGTCCCACGGTCTGCTGGACATGGTCACCAATGGCGGCAAAGGCATAGCCTTGTTGTGGCCACTGACCGACGCGAGGCTGTTCCTGCCCCACCCGTTCATCGAGGTCTCACCCCTCAGCCTGAAACGTTTTCTTGGCCCGGCGGGGGTGAGCGTGCTGCAATCAGAACTGCGCTGGGTCTGGCTGCCAGCCGCTGTCGCCGCAGCCACGGGTTTGATGCTGCGGCAAACGTGGGGGCTGGCCTCCCGGCGGACGAGGCGAAAGAGGTAACCCCGCCTTTTGGTCTACCGTCATCCTCAAGCCCTGAGCCAGCATCACAAAGGCTACAAATGCAAATCTCGGGAAGGTACGTCCTGGGTCTGGATCTCGGCACCTCGGGCTGCCGGGCGGTGGCGATCGGCACCGGGGGCAACGTGCTTGCGCAGGCGGGGACCGGTTTGCCAGCGCCGCTGAGCCCAGAGCCGGGCTGGGCGGAGCAGGATCCCGAAATCTGGTGGGAAGCAATCCGCCGTGTGCTGACGCAAATCGCCAGCGCCCTGCCCGGCTGCAGGCTACTCGGGATGGCAGTGGACGGCACCTCCGGCACCGTGCTCCTGGCCGACGGAATGGGGCACCCCTTGGGGGCGGCGCTGATGTATCACGACCGCCGCGCTATTCAGGCAGCCGCCGCCATCGCCGCCCTGGCGCCCGCGGACAGCCCGGCGCGGGGTCCCTCCTCCAGCCTGGCCAAGCTGCTCCACCTGAGCGCTGCGCTCGCTGATCGCCACCCGTCCACCGCCCGGGTTCTGGCGCTGCATCAGGCGGACTGGATCAGCGGGCGGCTTTGCGGCAGCTTCGGGCACAGCGACTGGAACAACTGCCTGAAGCTCGGCTACGACGCGGAGCGCCGCCAATGCCCGGACTGGTTGGCGCCACTGGTCCCCGGCTGGGTCACCTTGCCCACGGTTCATGCCCCCGGCCGGCCGATCGGTTTCCTGGACGCCGCGCTGGCCGCGGAATTCGGGTTCAGCGGTGAAACGCGAATCTGCGCCGGGACCACCGACAGCACGGCCGCCGTCATTGCCGCCCTGGCCGATCAAGGCGAACTGCGGCCCGGCCTCGCCGTAACCAGCCTCGGTTCAACGCTGGTCCTCAAGATTGTCGCCGAGCGCCCCATCACCTCGACCGAACATGGCGTGTACAGCCAGCGCCTGGGCGACTTCTGGCTGGTGGGCGGGGCCTCCAACTGCGGCGGCGCCGTGTTGCGGCCGTTCTTCAGTGTGAAAGAGATCGTCGCCCTCTCTGCCCGGCTCGACACGCGGCAGCCCACGGGGCTGGACTACTACCCGCTGCCAAGCATCGGTGAACGTTTTCCCCGGGCGGATCCGCATCTGGCCCCTCGACTGGAGCCGCGCCCCGCCGAGCGGCAACGCTTCCTGCAAGGCTTGCTGGAGGGAATGGCCGCCATCGAAGCGGAAGGCTACCGGCTCCTCGCCGCTTTGGGCGCCCCCCAACCGTCGCGCATCGTCAGCATCGGCGGCGGTGCCGCCAACCCCGCGTGGACAGACTTGCGCACGCAGGCCCTCGGCATCCCGGTGACCGCCGCAGCCCAACAGGAGGCCGCTTACGGGGCGGCCCGGCTGGCTCTGTCCGGTTGCTTGGGCCGGGTATGAACCTGGCAACCTGACTCGACCGCTCCCGCAACGGCGAAGGATTCCCGAGCCACGCCTCCTCGCCCTCGAGAGTTGTCGGGGCAGACGATGCAGATGGGGCGGGTGGCGTGGGTGGCGCAGTTCGCAGGCTGACGATAAGATTTCGAGCAGACTGTTTGGGGATCGACTTGGCGTGCCAGTGGCAGGTTCCGATTGCTGCATGTCGATCGTTTGGAACCCAGGGTGTCCTGAAACGGGCACGTCGCTTTGCCGCTTGTCCCCGAGGGGCCGACACCAAAAAAATGAAAAAGCAGCCGTCCTT
>JBAWHH010000477.1:0-1905 GCA_049593715.1 Rhodocyclaceae bacterium | reverse complement strand
AGTCGGCACATTCTGATTGGATATCAGAATTCGGGAGGGGGCGTGTAGGCTTTTTCCTACAGCTTTTTCCTACAACACCGGGATCCGCTCAGCCCAGCTTGTGTTCGAGCACGTAGCGGATCAGCTCGGCATTGGTTTGCGCGCCGAGTTTCTCCAGAATCCGTGTGCGGTAGGTACTCACCGTTTTGACGCTCAGATTGAGCACTTCGCCGATTCGCGTGAGCGAGAGCCCCTTGCTCAAGTGCAATAACACCTCCAGTTCCCTGGGCGACAGGGCTTCATGGGGCAAGGGTTTGCTGGGGGCGACCGAGCCGGCAAGCAGGCGCTCGGCCAGCGTCGGACTCACGTAGCGTGCGCCCTCGATGACCGAGCGAATGGCACTGAGAATCTGTTTGGGTGGGCTGTCCTTGCTCAGGAAGCCGGCGGCACCGGCATTGAGCGCAGGAATGGCGAACTCCTCTTCCGAGAACATGCTGAAGATCAGCACTGGCAGCTCGGGCCGTTCGTCCTTGATGCGCTTCAGCACCGCAATCCCATTCAGATCGGGCAGGGCGATATCGAGCAGCACCAGGTCCCAGGCCTGGGTTCGCACCAGCGCGAGGGCTTCGGCGCCCGTGGCCGCCTCGCCGGCCACAGTCAGGTCTGGTGTCCCGGCGAAAAACTGCCGAAAGCCTCCGCGCACGACCGCGTGGTCATCGACGATGAGAATCCGGGCCGGGTTCATGGCGAGGATGTTTCCCGGTCGAGTGGAATCCGAAGCCGCAGCGTTGTGCCCTTTCCGGGAGCGCTGCCGATGACCAGATGGCCCCCCAGGTGCTGCGCGCGTTCGCGCATTCCGATGATCCCCAGGGAATCCCTTCTGCGTTGGTTGGCACTGTCAAACCCGCAGCCGTTGTCCTGAATCTCCAGCGCGATGTGACGGTTCTGAACCCGCATGGAGATTCTGACCTCCGTAGCGTTCGCGTGCCGGGCGACGTTGGTCAACGCCTCCTGGACGATCCGGTACACGGCAATGCCGCGCTCCCGCGGCAGATCAATGGCTTGAGGAATCTGCACGACGGTTTGAATGCCTGTTCGGCGGGAGAATTCCCCGGCCTGCCATTGGACCGTCGCGCTCAGCCCCAGCGCGTCGAGCATCGGTGGCCGCAGGCTCGCCGAGATGCGGCGGACGGTCTGAATGGCACTGTCCGCTTGCTCCATCATGGCATCGACACGACTGGGCAGGGAATCGGGATCCGGCGGGGATTCCTTCAGCAGCGCCAGACCGAGTTTCAGAATTGTCAGCGTCCCCCCCAGTTCGTCGTGGACTTCGCCCGCGATCCGGCGCCCCTCTTCCTCGCGTACCGAGGCGAGGTGTGCCGTGAGGCGGGCAAGCCGCCGGCTGCTTTCCTCCTGCGCCTGGGCCGCCAGCCTGCGCGCGGTAACGTTCTCGTGCAGCACTACGAGACGGACCGGCCCCAAGCCGGCAAAACGACTTACCCGGATAACGAACCAACGCTGCTGGTCCGGGGCATGGCAGTCATACTCCAGGAAGAATGAATCGCGCCGGCCGGCGAGCAAGGCACGGATGCCTCTGGCCACCACCGTTGCGGACTTGCTGGGAGGATCTCCCCGCGCGGCCGCATCGCACACCGCGAGGTAGTTCGCCCCGACCGTCACGGCGGGCAGCCGTGCCCCGTTCTCCTGGGCGAACTCGTCCCACGCTTTGTTGTTGGCAAGGATGTTGGCCTGCTCGTCGAGTACGCACAATTGGGCGGACAAGGCATCGATGGTGGCGCGGGCGAAGCGCTCGGATTCGTCCAGTGCCCGCGCGCGGGCCTCGGCTTCGGCGGTACGCGCGATCACGCGCAGTTCCAGCGTGTCCCGCGCTTGCTGCAGGGCCGCTTCCGTGGCTTTTCGCGTCGT
>JBAWHH010000476.1:0-3055 GCA_049593715.1 Rhodocyclaceae bacterium | reverse complement strand
GGACAGGGCCATCGTTGGGACAGCGCTGACCTGGATGTTGAACCAGCGTAACGCATCGGGGTATCGCAACGGTACTCGACGACACGCTTGGTTGCGTCCCGATCCATGACCGAGTAGATCGCTGCGGCAAAGTTCATGGCATCTTCCGCATCCCGGCCTGACGCAGTACGGCAAGCCGCGAAAGACAGATCCAGGGCAAACTGCTCCGGTGTGGCCAGTAGTTCGTCCGTGAAATTCCACGGTTCAGCGGCGTACATCGCGAATGCGCCGATCACCGAGCCTTCTTCATGGATGGGAAAGGCGGCTGCGGAGCGGAGTCCAGCAAGGTGGCCGGCCTCGTGCCACGGCGATGTGGTCGAGTCGCCGACAAAATCGTTGTTGACGAAGCACTTTCTGTTCAGTAAGGCCTTCCCCATGGGGCCTCGGGCGTTTGCCGATTCCGGGTGCGCGGAGATCGCCCATCGGTGGGATGCGTCTTTCGGGCCGGGCGCCGGCAGATGGCCGCTGACGATCGAGCACCGCTTAGGTAAGCTCTCCCGCTGGCCTTTTCCAACCACCGATCAACCCATTTGAAAAGTCATGAGTCAAAACAAAAACAATCATTCCTCCATGCCATGGCTGGTGTCCGGAGACATCGACGGTTTTTTCGGGCTGGCGCTGGACAACCTCGTGCAACTGCTGGTGATCACCGCGCTGTGTCGCGGCGTGCTCGGCTTCTCCGAGGAACTGGTCTACGGGCGCATTTTGCCCGGGGCCGCGGTGTCCCTGCTGGTGGGCAATCTGTATTACGCCTGGCAGGCAAAAAAGCTTGCGGATGCGGAAGGCCGCCGCGACGTCTGCGCGCTGCCTTACGGCATCAACACGGTGTCCCTGTTCGCCTTCGTTTTTCTCGTAATGTTGCCGGCCAAGCTGGCCGCCCAGGCCCAGGGCGTTGCCGATCCAGCCCGGGCTGCCTGGCAGGCCGGATTGTTGGCCTGTTTCAGCGGGGCGCTGATCGAAATCGCCGGTTCGTTCGTGGCGGAGCGTCTCCGCCGCGTTACGCCAAGGGCTGCGCTCTTGTCTACCTTGGCGGGAATCGCCCTTGGCTTTATCGCCATGGGCTATCTATTCCACGCCTATGCCCATCCCATCGTTGGCCTGTCTACCTTTGCCGTCATCCTGCTGACGTACTTTGGGCGAGTACGCTTCAAGGGTGGCTTGCCGGGGGGATTGGTGGCAGTGAGTCTGGGTACTTTGCTGGCCTGGACAACGGGCATTGCGCCGGTCGGCAGCCAACCCGTCAGCACCGGATGGCACTGGCCCGTTCTGGTACTGGGGGAACTATTCGATTCGCTCAGGGCGGATTACCTATTTACTTACTTGTCGGTGATTGTGCCGATGGGGCTGTTCAATCTGTTGGGATCGCTGCAGAACATTGAGTCGGCCGAGGCCGCCGGTGATCGTTACGCCACCCGCCCATCGTTGGTGGTCAATGGGCTGGGTTCGCTCGCCGCCTGCGCCTTCGGATCATGTTTTCCCACCACCATCTACATTGGTCATCCCGGATGGAAGGCGTTGGGCGCCCGGGCGGGATATTCCGTGCTCAACGGTGCGTTCATGAGCTTCATCTGTATTTCCGGAACCTTGGGCTACATCGCCTGGGCGGTGCCCGTGGATGCCGGCCTGGCGATCGTGTTATGGATCGGCATCGTTATCGCGGCTCAGGCATTCCAGGCTACGCCGCGCCACCACGCTCCAGCCGTGGTGATCGGCCTGCTCCCGGGGCTGGCGGCTTGGGGCGTTTTTATGGCCAAGGCCGGCATGCGCGCCGCGGGCATGGGCGATGCTGACGGCCCGGCATTCTCGGCCGACGTGCTCGCGAACTTTATGCAGGCGGATCTGTGGATGGACGGCGGGTTCGCCCTCGAGCAAGGTGCCATATTCACTGCCACCCTGTTGGCGGCGGCGACTGCGGCCGTAATCGACCGCCGGTTCCTGCAGGCTTCCTTGTGGTGCTGGGTTGCGGCGATGTTGTCGGCAATTGGGCTGATGCACAGCTATCGCTGGGAAGTCGGAGACGCTGTGCTCAGCTTGGAACCGGCGTGGCCGTGGGTCGTGGGCTATGCATCAATGGGCTTAATCTTCTTCTCGGCGCGCTGGGTAACGATCAGCGAAAAGCGGGAAGGGCCACCGGAAAACAAGCCCCCGGTAGGATGAAACGAGCAGGGCGAAAACTTTTGGCGAAACTTCGTTTGCGAGAGATCAAAATGCGGGCAGGAGGCGGGCGTAATCGAAGGGAACTCCCGCTTCGAGCCTGAAGGCCTGTTCGCACGCAAAGAATGCAGGGA
The DNA here is from genome assembly GCA_049593715.1 of Rhodocyclaceae bacterium. Taxonomy (GTDB): domain Bacteria; phylum Pseudomonadota; class Gammaproteobacteria; order Burkholderiales; family Rhodocyclaceae; genus JBAWHH01. The sequence goes on along the minus strand of JBAWHH010000476.1, from coordinate 728 downwards.
TTAATGGGACCCCGTGGGCGCGGGAGCAGCCTTGTTCAAGGCCCCGAGACTGGGGCGGCAAAGCTCGGCATTTCAGCAAGGTATTCGAGGGTGCCCAGCGCGTGTTGCTGTAGGGGGAAATCGGCACGGAGATATCAAGTCCGGTGCCACACGGCTCTCGCCGGGGTTGACGGCTGGCGCCCCCGGGACTCTCATGTCCAGCGTTCGGCGCCCGCCGTTCGAAACACACAGAAATCCACACAACGCCCGCTCAAAAGCCGGGCGCAGACTTAAGGCCCGAGTTAGCGTTGAACGATATAGTTCTTGCGCTGGTTTGCCGGAATCGCCTTGAACCAGTCGGGCGAACGCCCTTTCCCTCTGTAGATTTGCTCCGGATTGGCTGGGTTGTAGTACCAGTTGCTTGTGCTCTTCCTTTGAGAAGTAGCCTTCTGTGCGCTAGGAAAAAAGCCAAAGACATCTTCCTTGCTAAGGCCATAAAGGTCCACAAGCTCTTTGACTTTCGACAGGCCCTCGCTCTTCAGTCTCCCGGTTGCTTCTTGAATCTGCGCATCGATTTGCGCCTTTTGATCCAGGAGTTCCTTTAGCTTCTGTACTGAGTCCATGCAAACTCTCTCTCACGGTTAAGAACGACATTTTGAAGTTTAGCATCAAATTCTCGAACTTGTAAGCGCTAAGAAACCGTAAATGAGATGGGAAGGTAAGCGCAATTCAAATTGATCTGCAAGGGG
>JBAWHH010000475.1:0-7328 GCA_049593715.1 Rhodocyclaceae bacterium | reverse complement strand
CGCTACCACCAGTGTCGAGCCGCCTTTCCTGCCACGGACGACCATCCAGGGCACCTCGTCCTGCGCCGCCAGCAGTTCCTTGGATTCGGCGGCGGAAACGAAGCCCACAGGCATCCCCACCACCAGGGCCGGGCGTGCGCCCTCCTCCCGCATCAGCCGCACCACTTCGATCAGTGCCGTCGGGGCGTTGCCGATGCCGACGATAGCCCCGTCCAGCAGGCCGAGCCCATGGGCCTTGCGCATCGCCTGGACCGCGCGGGTGGTCCCTTCGCGCTGAGCCTGGCGGATCACCTCCGCGTCGCTGATGAACTGATGCGTGGTCAGGCCAAAATGCCCCAGCCGCGAGGCCGATAGACCGGCGCATATCATCTCCACGTCGGCGACGATGGGCGTGCTGCCCCGCAGCATCGCCGTCAGCCCGGCCTCCACCGCGCCGGGGTGGAAAGCGACCAGCCCATTCATTTCGAAATCGGCGCTGGCGTGGATCATGCGGCGCACGATGGCCCACTGGTCCGCCCCATAGCCGCGGGGACCGGCTTCGGCGTCGATGATGTCGAACGAATCGCGCTCGATCGCCGCACCGGCTTTGGTGAGCTGTTCGGTGACGAGGGGCTCGGAAAGGGCTTCAGGCATGGATCGGGGCGGCCGCGCGGTGGATCGCCGTGTGGCGGTGGTCGTGCAGGTGTTCGCCAGCGGCTTCCTCCCGGTATTTGCAGCCGTCGCATTCCAGCAGGCCAGTGGTTTCTCCGTCCAGCCCGGCCACGCGGGCATCGAGCAGTTCGAAAATGCCGGGCTCAAAGCCGAAATAGCTGGCCAAGGCGAACGCTGCATCCGGATATTGGCCGCGCAGGCGTGCCACCTGGGCGTGGATGCGCTCCATCAGCCGGCCGTTGAACAGATACACGGGCACGATGCAGAGTTGTTTCATGCCCAGCCGCAACTGCCGCTGCACCACGGTTTCGAGCCGCGGCCAGGTGACGCCGGTGAAGGCGATGTCCACCAGATCGTGGTCGCTCGCCTCGAACAGCCAGCGCGCCATTTTCGCCAGCTCGCCGTTGGCGCCGGCGTCCGACGAGCCGCGGCCGAGCAGGATGACACCCGTGGTGCGCGGATCGGGCATGTCCAGTTCGCCCATCAGCCGCGCCAACTGCCCCTGCAGCACGGCGAACACTTCGCGCCCCATGCCCAGATGGGGCACGCAGACGAATTCCACGGCGGGGTGCCGCCCGCGGGCCGACTCGATGGCCGCCGGTAGTTCCATCTTCACGTGGCCGGCGGCATTGAGGATGAAGGGGATGGCGACCACCCGCACCGCGCCGCGGGCCGCCCGGTCCAGCCCCTCATCCATCAACACTTCGGCGTGCTCGATGAAACAGACTTCGATGCGCCAGTCAGGGTGCTGCTGGCGCCATTGCGCGGCAAAACGTTCGATTTCGCCATTGCCCGTCGCATTGCGCGAGCCGTGGCCGATCAACAGCAGGGTCGTATCGTTCATGGTCAGGAATCGGAAGAAATGGGATCGGCGGTGCGGAAGCGGTGGCCGAAGACCGGGTCGTAGAGCCGCGAGCGGGCGAGGTCCGGCCAGTGGCGGGCGCCCAGCGCGGGGCTGGCGATGATCATGGCTTGGCTAGTAATGCCGCGCGCTTCGCAGCGCTCGGCGATGTCCGCCAGCGTGCCGCGGACGATGCGCTCCTGCCCCGGCCAGGAAGCTTTCTCCACCACCAGGATCGGCGCATCGTCCGCCCAGCCGGCGGAATGCAACGCCGCCTGCACTTCGGCCAGCAGGGTGATGGAAAGATAGATGCAGAGCGTGGCGCCGTGGGCCGCCAGCGCCGCCAGGTCTTCCCCCGGCGGCATGGGCGTGCGCCCGGCGACGCGGGTGAAGATCACCGTCTGGGTCACTTCAGGCAGGGTCAGCGTTTCCGCCGCCGCCGCCGCAGCCGCCATCGCCGAGGAAACCCCCGGCACCACGCCCCAGGCGATGCCCGCGGCGTCGAGCGGCCGCGCCATCTCCACCAGCGCGCCATACAGGCCGGGATCGCCCGTCTGCAGGCGCACCACGGTTTCGCAGCGCCCCGCGGCGGCGATCAGCCAGGCGGCAATCTCCTCCAGCGTCATGTCCCGCGAGTCGCGGATGGCGCAGCCGGGCGGCGCGTAGCGGGTGGCCGCCTGGTCCACCAGCGAACCAGCGTAGAGAATCGCGCCGGCCCGCTCCAGCAGCCCCCGCCCCTTGACGGTGATGAGGTCCGGATCGCCCGGACCGGCACCGACGAACCAGACCGTTCCGCGAGGAGATCCGTCGCCGGCAACCGGCCGGGAGAGATCGGGATCAGCCGGCATTCGCCGCGTACAAGCGCTTCTCGAACACGCGGGAGCCCTTGAGAGCGTGCAGCGCCTTGGCCCCGGCCAGCACCGCCAGATCGATCAGCGGTTCGACGATGACTACCAGCAAATAGCTGCCGCCGAACGCGGCAATCTCCGCCAGATTCCCGGCGCCGAACCCGTGCCCGTACAACGCCCAGAACGCCACCCAGGCGACGATGCCGCCCTGGTACGCCGCCGACAGCTTCAGGGTTTGCGCGTAGGAAAGATCGACGTAAGCGGTAGCGGCGGGAATGATCCTCTTCGCCAGCGCGCCCATGACGAATAGCGGCGCCAGCAGGGTAGTGAGGTTGATCGCGTACTGGGGCAGGTCGTAGGGCGCGAAGAACAGGCCCTGCAGCAGCAGGCCACCCGCCAGGCCGATGGCCGCCGGCGCCAGGCCGAAGAACAGGAAAATCGTCGTGCCGAGGATCAGGTGGACCTCGGATACGCCGGCCGGGTAGTGCCAGAGCACCTCGAAGAAGCAGAAAACCATCAACGCCGCCAGCACGCTGCGCAGCACCAGGGCGCCGAGCCCGTTCTCGCGAACGAAATCGGCTGCCACCTTGACGGTAGCGCCAGCGGCCACGATGGCCGTGCCATAACTGAGATAAATCTTCGCGCCTTCGACGACGCCGGGTTCGATATGCATTGCGACACTCCTTTGCGATGAGCCGACGAAACACCTTGGCCATGCCCGAGCGAGGAAGTACGCATGCCGCCAGAAGACGCCTTGGCGCCCATTGCGGCCCTGAACCATGCAAATCGGCTGGGAAAACCATACGGACGCACTACGCCCGCCGCCAGTCGCTCCGCGCCCACTCCCCGAGGCACTGCCACTTCGCGTTGCCGGCGCAAACCGCCGCGACGACAACACTTGCTCGATCTGGGCCGGTCTTCTGGCTCGCCTTCTTCCTCGCCTGCCCACCTTCCCGTGCTTGATGCACAGTGGCATAGGGGCAGATTCGTCAGGCTTACAGCAGCGGGGGCTGCGCCGGAGTGGCCGGGGCGCGAGGTTTGGGCCTCTGCACCGGCGTCACCGGACTTCCCGTTTCACCCCGGCGCGCAGTGGGCACGCCGGAGAACCCGGATCGACGGCGCGGATGATAGGCCTTCAGGATAGGAGATGGCAAGCCCATGCAAACTCCGCCGCCCGCTTCAGGCGGGAGAATTCCGAACCGATAACACGGGCACGTCTGGATATGATGAAGAACCTGGGAAGGTTTCGCCCCCGGAAGGTCCAGACTCAAACGAAAGCGCCTGTCGACTACTCATGACCATCCTCCGCTGCAACAAATGCGGCCATCTGGCCAAGCATCCCCCCGAAGCCGCCGGGAGCATCCTCCCCTGCCCGAGATGTGAAACCCCCACCCAGATTCATGATGCCGTTTTGTTCATTGGCAAGGTGCTGGAGAAGTATTTCGCCATGCAGGCAGAACTTAAGCGCCTGCGGGCTGCCGCGACGAGCGCCACGACCATCGAACAGCCTTCATCCCCGCCGACCGCCGCTCCGGAAACCTTCGACCTGCACAATTCCGCGGACCTGTCGACAGAGCTACAGCATGGACCAATCAAGGAGTGGATGCAGCGGCGCCATATCCAGGCGCGGACGAATCTCAGAGCCGTCGATACCACTGGGCTTTTCGACGAAGTCGGCGCCGCCATCGGCAAGGACTACGGCGTCCTGCGGGAAGTGGTGGACCGGATTCGTTTCGCACAACTCAAGGGCTATGGCAGTACCAAGATTCACCTCGAACGAAAGTCAGACGAGGACTCGCGCCTGATCCTGGATTTCTGCCGCCAGCTCTACGACTATGCGTTTATTACCAAGTTTTTCCACCTCAGGCCCGAGAAGGTGGTTCGGCTGGTGTTGCAGACTGCGCCCCCGATCCAGGAGTTCTTCCAGGGCGAATGGCTCGAATGGCACACCCTGATGTCCATGCTGCACGTTGTGCGACAGCACAAGCGCCGCTACTCCTGCGCGCGCAACCTGGAGATCACCGACCCGAAAGGCGAACGCTTCGAGCTGGATGTGTTTTTCCTCATCGATGGGGAGCGGCCCATCTGCATCGAATGCAAAAGCGGCGAGTTCCGCCAGGACATCGAGCGCTGCCTCACACTGCGCAAGCGGCTGGGCACCGGAGCGCAAGACTTCATCATCTGCGCCGCCGGGCTCGACCCCGATCAGGCACGCGGCCTGTCGAGCACCTACGGACTGAGCTTCGTCAGCGAGTTGGACTTGCCCTCCCATCTTGAGCGGATTCTCAGCTTGAAGTGCCCAACCACCGACGCCGGGCCCGCCCGATCCAACGGAGGGGGGAGTAGACTCGGCCGCCTCTTGTCACGGCCGTCGAGAATATGACCAAGCACCACGCCTACTCCCAAACCGACATCGCCGCCGTCTACCGCGCCATTGCCGAGCGGCGCGACATCCGCCATTTCCGTCCCGGCCCGCTGCCCGGCGGGCTGCTGAAACGCCTCGTCGCCGCGGCGAATCTGGGGCCTTCCGTGGGCTACATGCAGCCGTGGCGGTTCCTGCACATCACCGACGGCGCGCTGCGCGAAGGCATCCTGAAACTGGTGGATGAAGAGCGCCAGCGCACCGCCGCCGCCCTGCCCTCGCGCCAGCAGGAATTCCTGCAACTCAAGGTGGAAGGGCTGCGCGACTGCGCCGAAGTGCTGGTGGTCGCCCTCACCGAAGGCCGGGAGCAGCACATCTTTGGCCGCCGCACCCTGCCCGAAATGGACATGGCCTCCGCCGCCTGCGCCATTCAGAACATGTGGCTCGCCGCCCGCGCCGAAGGCTTCGGCCTGGGCTGGGTGTCCATATTCGATCCGCAAGCCCTCGCGGCCCTACTGCAGATGCCGGCAGGCGCCAAACCCATCGCCGTGCTGTGCATCGGCCAGGCACAGGAATTCCCCGAGCAACCCCTGCTGGAAACCCTGGGCTGGGGCAAGCGGCTCACCGAAGAGCAAGTCCTGTTCGAAAACCGCTGGCCGGAGCGGGACTGTTCGACCCAGCCGGCGTATTGAGCACGGGCAACGGTCCCAGGTGGGCCAAGAGCAAGACGCCCCAGCGGCGGGCGCAAATCGCGCCCAGCGGATAAAACCTTCGTCGTTCCCGCACATCTGCCCGGTCGATTTCGCGGTTCAGGGCGTCGGACAGCGCGACAGTGAGACGGGCGCTCATCGCTCCCTCTTCGTCACGGGCAACTCAGCGCCCGCCCGGTCCAGTGGCCGAGGGCCGGTGGCTGCGGGCCGTTTCCAGGTGGGTGCAGAGGCGGTCGGCACCGTCGAGGATGCGCGTCGTGTGGCGCTGCACCAGTTCCGGCGGGATGAAGAAGAGGTTGCCCCGCGCTGTCGCCTGCAGCCGCGGCCAGCGTTTCCAGTTGTCGAGCCATTCCGGCCGCGCTTCGCCCATGCCGCTGGCGACGATGGCTTCCGGGTCGGCGGCAAGCACGGCTTCCACCGTCACCGTGGGGGCGAGCTGGCCCAGGCTGGCGAAGACGTTTTCACCGCCGCACAGGCGCATGACGTCGCTGATGAGGTGTTCGCCATTGACGGTCATCAGCGGCTCGACCCAGATCTGATAGAAGGTGCGCACCGGCGGCCGGGTGGCGTAGCGGGCGCGCAGCTCGGCCTGGCGGACGCGGAAGGCTTTGGCCGCCGCGTTGGCCGCGGCGCTGGTGCCCGCCAGTTCGCCCAAGCGCTCGATGCTGGCGGCCACGTCGTCGATGCGCTGCGGCTGGCTCAAGAAAACCGGCAGCCCCAGGGCGCGCAGGCGGGCGAGGTGGGCGGGGGCGTTGCCGCTCTCCCAGCCGACGACGAGATCGGGCTTGAGGGCAGCGATGGCTTCCAGGTCTAGCCGCGAGTAGCCGCCGACCCGCGGCAGCTTCTTGGCGGCGGCAGGATAGTCGCTGTATTCCACCGCGCCGACGACGTAGGCCCCGGCGCCGGCAGCGTAGAGGTTTTCCGTCACATGGGGCGCCAAGCTGACAATGCGCCGCGCCGGGGCGGCCAGCCGCACGATTTGGCCGGTGTCGTCGCGGACGGCGATTTCAGCGTGGGCGGTGGCGGACGCCAAAGCAGCCAAAATCTGAAACGCGGCGGCGAGAACGGCGGCGGCAACGGAGATTCGGGTCATCGCTGGGTGTCCAGTTGATTAAGGGCGTCGGCCAACCGCTCCCACCCGGCCTCGTCCGCCGGCAGGCCGAAGCGCAGGCTGGCGGGCTGGCGGAAAAGGCGGACGAGGATGGCTTGGCGGGCCAATTGGTCGTGAATGAGGGCGGCGTGGGGATGGCGCAGCCACTGAAACAGCGGCGTGCCTAGCGGTTCGCCCAGGCCGCTGGCACGCAGCAGTTGCGCCAGTCTGGCCCCTTCCTGCTGCAGGCGCCTGCGAGTCGCACGCTGCCAGTCGCGGTCCGACAAAGCAGCCAGCGCCACCGCGCGGGCGGGGCCCGCCACCGGCCAGGGGCCGAGCGCTTCCCGCAGCCGGTCCAGCAGTTCTTCTTCGGCCAGAACGAAGCCGACCCGCGCGCCGGCCAGGCCGAAAAACTTGCCCAGCGAACGCAGGACGACGATCCCCTGCTCGCCGCTGAGAGTGGCAAGGGAATCCGCCGGTTCGCAATCCATGAACGCTTCGTCCACCACCAGCCGGCCACCGCGCTGGAAGAGGCTGTGCGCCAGGGCAAGCAAGCGGTCCGCGGCAAAGCGCTGGCCGGTAGGATTGTTGGGATGGCACAGGACGACGGTGTCGCATTGGGCGGCGGCGCCCTCCAGCCCGCTTTCCGCCTCGGCGGCCGGCAGCAGTCGCAGGCGGTGGCCGGCGCGCTGCCAGGCCGCGGCATGTTCCTCGTAGGACGGAGCGAGCAGCAGCGCCCTGCCCGGCGGGAACAGGGTGGGCAGCAACTCGATGGCGCGCTGGGAGCCGGGCACGGCGAGGGTCCGCGGCGCGCCGTAGCAGGCGG
>JBAWHH010000474.1:0-6138 GCA_049593715.1 Rhodocyclaceae bacterium | reverse complement strand
TTCTTAACCCCGCTGAAGGTAGGCGCGAGGGCGTTGGCAATCCATGCCATGAGGAAAACCGCCGCGAGGCCCAACACATAGGTGGTGACCATCATGCCCAGGCCGGGAAGGACGCCGATGCGGATCGTGCCGACAAACGGAACGCCTACGCCGATCATCACCAGACCAATGAATTGGGCGATCGGGCCGATAGCGGCGAGCGGCAGCACATAGGAAGTCATCAGTGCGGCGGGCGCGGGCGGCTCTGCGGCGATGACGGGCCACTCGCTCTTCGGCGATACCAGGATGCCTTTGATGCGGCCCAGAAGCCCGGCGGATTCCGGGGAGAAAGCCGGCTGGGGTTCGACACGCGGGCCGGATGCGAAGTCTCCCTGGGTGGCCCCCGATCTCCCCGTGAACGGCGGGGGGGGTTCCGCACCGCCGCCGCCGGTCCGCGCCCCCGGCGGGTCCTGGGCGGTTGAGGTTTCAGTCCGCGGTTTTGCCGCGGCCGCGGAATCCGGGCGCTTGGAAGGTGCCATCACGGTCTTGTCGTCCTCTTCAACCGCCGGGCCGGTGCGAACGACGTTGAAGCCACAATGCTGGCAAAAACGGTCCTCCGGATCCATGTGAGAACCGCACTTGGGACAGAACGACATGATGGACTCCCGGTTCGATATGTTTTGAGGGCATGCGCCGTGCAACTGTGGCCGATTATATCAACCGCTGCTGCTGCACCCGAGCCGAAATCCACCGTCCCAGGCGGGGTTTCCCCGTTGCGGGGCGTGGGGGTTGGCGTGCTAGGATGAGCCTGCCGACCCCGCCTCCCATGCCCGATCTCGACGCGATTTTTTCCGACGCCGGCCCGCTGGCCAAAGCCATTCCCGGATTCCGCGTCCGGGCACAGCAGTTGGACATGGCCCGGGAAGTCGCGGCGGCGATTGCGGACAATGTTGCACTCGTTGCCGAAGCCGGCACGGGCACGGGGAAGACCTTCGCCTACCTGGTGCCGGCGCTCTTGTCCGGTGGCAAGGTGATCATCTCCACCGGCACCAAGACCCTGCAGGACCAGTTGTTCGGCCGCGACCTGCCCGCGATCCGCGACGCGCTGAAAGTGCCGGCCACCGTCGCGTTGCTGAAGGGCCGCGCCAATTACGTCTGTCAGTACCATCTGGAGCGGGCTTTGGCGGATGGCCGATTCCTGGTGCGGGACGAGGCGAAACATCTTCATGCCATTGCCCGCTTTGCCAAGACTTCGGGCAGTGGCGACAAAGGGCACCTCGCCGACGTTCCCGAGACGTCGGGCGCCTGGATCCAGGCCACGTCGACGCGGGAAAACTGCCTCGGCCAGGAGTGTCCGTACCACAAAGAGTGTTTCGTCCTCAAAGCGCGGCGGGAAGCGCTCGCGGCGGATGTTGTCGTGGTGAACCACCACCTGTTCTTCGCCGACGTGGCCTTGCGGGACGAGGGTACGGCCGAGCTGTTGCCGGCCTGCAATGCGGTTGTCTTCGACGAAGCCCACCAGTTGCCTGAAACCGCCACGCTGTTCTTCGGCGAATCGCTGTCCTCGACCCAATTGCTCGATCTGGCGCGGGATTCGCGCATGGAGGCCCTCACCGCCGCGAAAGATTTCACCCCGCTGCAGGAAGCGGTGCGGACACTGGAGACGGCTTCCAGGGACTTGCGGCTGGTCTTCCCCGCCGATCCGGCGCGCTGGTCCTGGCCGCAACTGGATGCCAACGACGCTTTCAAGCAGGCCCTGGGCAAATTGTCGGACCAGATCCGCGCGTTCGGCAAGATCCTGGAGAGCCAGGCCGAACGCTCGGAGGGTTTGGCCAGTTGCTGGCGCCGCGCCCAGGATCTCGAAGCCCGTTTGGCGCGCTGGCGCGACCAGCAACTGGCAGACAACGTGCGCTGGGCTGAAACTTACACCCATGCGCTTCAGCTCAACACCACGCCGCTGCACGTTGCCGAACTGTTCCGCAAAGAGATGGCTGGGCGCCCGCGGGCGTGGATTTTTACCTCGGCGACGCTGGCCGTGGGCCGGGATTTCAGCCACTACTGCGACGCCCTGGGCCTGGCAGAAGCGCGCACGGGTATCTGGGGTAGTCCCTTCGACTATCCGAACCGTTCGCTGCTTTACGCTCCCCTGACCATGCCCGATCCCAACAGCCGGGATTTCAGTCTCGCCGTGGCCGAGGCGGCTTTGCCGGTGATACGGGCCGCGGGTGGCCGGGCATTCGTCCTGTGCACGTCGTTGCGGGCCATGCGCCGCATCCATGAAATCCTCAAGGAACAGTTTGCCGCTTGTGGCTTTGAGGCGCCGCTGTTGCTCCAGGGGGAGGGGTCCAAGAGCGACCTGCTGTCGCGCTTCCGCCAGTTGGGCAACGCTGTCCTGGTGGCGAGCCAGAGTTTTTGGGAAGGCGTGGACGTCCGCGGCGAGGCACTGTCTCTCGTGATCATCGACAAGCTGCCGTTCGCGCCGCCCGACGATCCGGTGCTGGCGGCGCGCATCGAATTCCTGCAGAAGACAGGGCGCAATCCTTTCATGGATTACCAGTTGCCGCGGGCGGTCATTAGCGTCAAACAGGGCGCCGGCCGCCTGATCCGCGACGAGGCCGACCGCGGCGTGCTGATGATCTGCGATCCGCGCCTGGTTTCGCGGCCCTACGGAGGGAAGGTCTGGCGCAGCCTGCCACCGATGCGCCGCACCCGGGATCTAGCCGAAGTTCAGGCGTTTTTTGCCGCCGAAGCGGTCCCCGGGTAGGGGTTGATTCGTGTCGGGCGCGATGCAGCGAAGGGGGGACTTGCGAAGCCGGGGGAGGGTGGTCGGGACGGGTGAGGGTATGTTTCAACCCGCGCCATGTGACGGGCACGACGCCCCGCCCGACCTGGATGCAGTAAACGGAGGTCGGCTGGGAAACTGTAGGGAGCGCTGCCATCCACCGACGTCGATCTGGCTTGGACAGTACGCCGCGGAGCGCGCTCGCGAATGCCGTCCGGTCACACGCTTCCCGTAGAATCCGGACCATGACTGAAGTCGCGCCAGCGCCATTTGGGACTCTCACGCCAGACCAGATACTGGATGCCGTGGAAAGTGTGGGACTTCGCCCCGATGGCCGGCTGATGGCCCTCAACAGCTACGAGAACCGTGTTTATCAGATTGGCCTGCAGTGCGAGGACAGCCCCGCACCGCCATTCGTGGTGGCCAAATTTTACCGGCCGGCCCGATGGAGCGATGAAGCGATCCGGGAAGAACACGCCTTTGTCGCTGATCTGGCGCGAAGGGAGATCCCGGTCGTAGCCCCCTTGGTACTGGGCGAGGGCGCCACGTTGCACCATCATGGCGGTTTTCGCTTCGCGTTGTTCCCGAGGCGGGGCGGCCGCGCGCCGGAGCTGGGCGACTCGGACACGCTGGAATGGATAGGGCGATTTCTCGGCCGCATCCATGCGGTGGGTGCGACGGCGGATTTCTCGGCGCGCCCGGAACTGAACATCACCACTTTCGGCGAGGAACCCGCTGCGTACCTGAAATCCTCCGGCCTCGTTCCGGCCGACCTCGTGCCGGCCTATGAAAGCGTCTTGGCCCAGGCACTGGAAGGCGTACGGCGTTGCTATGAACGAGCCGGTGACGTGCGCCGGTTGCGGCTGCACGGCGATTGTCATGCCGGAAACATTCTTTGGACGGACGATGGCCCCCATTTCGTCGATTTTGACGATTGCCGCATGGGGCCGGCGATCCAGGATCTGTGGATGTTGCTCTCCGGCGAGCGGCAAGAACGGGTGCGCCAGTTGGCGGATGTGTTGGCAGGTTATGAAGTGTTTTGCGAATTCGACTCCAGGGAACTGTTTATCGAGGAGGCCCTGCGCACGCTGCGCCTGATCCATTACAGCGCCTGGCTTGCGAGACGCTGGGATGATCCGGCGTTCCCGGTGGCTTTTCCCTGGTTCAACACCCAGCGGTATTGGCAGGACAGGATCCTGGAACTGCGGGAACAGATCGCCCAGATGGATGAGCCCCCGCTGTGGTCCAGTTGAAACGGCGTTCGTGAGCCATACCTCGTTCGGATGTGGCCGACGCAACCTACAATGCCCCCTTTCGGGCGGGAGAGAGAGCAATGAGTGCCTGGAGTTGTCCCCATGACCTCGACGGTGTGTGCCAGCGTGTGCAGGGCGCCATTTGCGATCCCGGCATGCGCGGCTGTGTGCTCCACGGCAAGGTGGTCTTTGCGGAGGATCGGATGAACGTGCCGCGCAGGCCCGTCGTGGCTGAGAAGGCGAACAAAACCGCCGCCAAGCAGCCGGCTCCGCGCCGTCGTCTGCCATTCTGACGCCGTCCCGCCCTTCAGAGGCGAATGGCCCTGCCGTCCACTGAGGACGAATCGGCGCCTGCGCCGGCTGCGCCAACGCTTCACCCGAAGCCTTATATACTTTGAGGCCGAAAAACTTGCCTGAGAAGGAGATTTTCGCTTGAAAGGCTTGATGGAACTTCTCGCCAAGGCAAAGCTGGTCGCTTTGTCGGATGAGGAAAAGGCACAACTCACCCAGGACGACGCCGTTGCGGAAGACGATGTTCCGGCGGCGCCCGAATCGGAGCCGGTAGCGGAACCCGCCATCGCAACGGTGGCGGAACCCTTGGCGGCTCCACCGGAAGACCTGCAGATCGTCGAAGGCAAACCCCTCGATGCCATTTTTGCCGAGGCGGGTGTTCCCGAGTCGCCGTTTCCCGCGGAACGTTTCCTGCGCCTGCTCGACGGCCTCAGAGCCATGGACGTTCAGACGCGTCGGCTGGCGGTGATGGCGATGGACTCGGCGGACGACAACTGGCAAGTCGTCGACTCCGTGCTTGACGCGCAACGGAAAATGTCAGTGCTGGACGCCTACAAGCAGCAACTCGGTGCCCAGGTCGCCGGGGCGGAACAGCAAACGCTCACCCAGATCGAGGAACTCAAGGCCACGCAAGCCCACAGTGCCGAGGCGGTACATCGGCAGATTGCCGAACTGGAGCAATTGCTCGAAAGGCAAGTCAGGTCCAGTGCCCAGCAGATTGCCGCGTTGGAAGAAACGCTGCGCGCGACGCGTGAGGCTGCGACTCGCGAGATTCGTCGCGTGGACCAGGAAATCGAGCGGCTGAGTGAGATTCCCAACCAGTTTGGGCAGCAACCAGCCGCATCTCAATAGGGAGAACAACATGGCAACGCCTACCCCGTTGGCCAAGGGATTGATCGCAATCATCATCATCGCCGGCGCCGCTTCGCTGGCCTGGAACCTGGGGCTGAAGGACATGCTCCAGGGCGGTTCGGTCAGCACCACCGATAAGAAGCCGAAGCCGGACGACAAGTCCGCCGCAAATCAGCCCGCTTCGGCCGCGGCGAAAGCCCCTGCCGCCAAAGGCGGCGCACTAGGTTCCGCGGGCAATCCGCTGAAGGTCAGTATCGTCAGTTTCCACGGTTACGCACCGGCGTTGGTGGCCAATGGCAGCAATCTGGCCACACAGCCCAACTCCATCTACGCGGCCAAGGGACTCAACGTGGAGTTCGTCGTCCAGGACGACATTCCCACCTTGGCGACGATCTTCGAGTCCGGTGCGGCCCAGTGCGCTTGGCGCACCTCCGACTTTTGGGCGCAGGAACAACCCAACCTGCGCAACGCCGGCCTCGACGGCCGGGCGGTGATGATCGTGGACAACACCCAGGGTGGCGACGCGGTGATCTCCCGCGATCCGGCGATCCGCTCCATCGAAGATCTCGCCGGCCGTTCCGTGGCGTTGCTGCAGTTCACGCCTTCCCACGGTATGGTGATCGACGCCATCGACAACTCGTCGATGACGGCGCGCAAGAAGTCTTCGGTCAAGTATGTGTTCATCAACGCGGAAGAGGGCACGGCGGGCGTGCGGGCGGCCCTCGAATCCGGCAATGTGGATGCAGCCGCGCTGTGGGATCCCGATCTGTCGTTGGCGCTACGCAACGTGAAAGGGGCCCAGGTCATTTACTCCACCAAGACGGCCACCAACCTGATTTTCGATGTGATGGTGTGCGACAGCCGCGCCCTCAACAAGCCGGAGAACGAGGCAGTGTTCCAGAAGTTCGTCGAAGGCTGGATGGAAGGCGTGACGGCGGCCCGGGCTGCGCCGGACGACGCGGTGAACGCGCTGGTGAAGAC
>JBAWHH010000473.1:0-10771 GCA_049593715.1 Rhodocyclaceae bacterium | reverse complement strand
GGCATTTTCTTCTCGTCGCCCCAGGGCGGATCTGGCCTGAAGATGAACTGGCAGACGATACTTTTGATGCCATCGAGGCGGTCCAATCGATGGATTTGGTTGAGTTGTTGGAGCAGGAAGTTTTGTTGGCTCTGCCCATCGCGCCGCGCCATGATGCCTGCGCTGGGCAAGGGAAAGAACGCGGGGCAAATGGCTCCGGTGCCTTCACTGTCCTGGCAAACTTGAAGCGCGGCGCGTAACAACTTATAGAGAGTTTTTTCAGGAGCGAAGCATGGCTGTTCAGCAGAACAAGAAATCCCCTTCGAAGCGTGGCATGCATCGCGCCCACGATTTCCTGACGAGTCCCCCGCTCGCGGTGGAACCGACCACCGGCGAAGTTCACTTGCGCCATCACATCAGCCCCAGCGGCTACTATCGCGGCAAAAAAGTCGTCCCTGCCAAAGGCGAGTAATCACTATATCCCCAGACGGGCCGCCGTGAAGGCGGCCTTTTTGTACGCTGTCGACTATCCGCGACCAGATGCATCCCACTATCGCCATTGATTGCATGGGCGGCGATCATGGCCCTGCTGTGACTGTTGCAGCTGCCCTCGATTTTCTCCGCCAGGACTCCGATGGCGAGGTTATTCTGGTGGGCCTTCCCGAGGTCGTTGATCCTGTCATTGCGCGTGAATCCAGCCGTTTTGGTGGTCGCCTGAGGGCCCACCACGCGAGCGAAATTGTGACTATGGACGATAAGCCGCGTGCGGCGTTCCGAAGCAAGCGCAATTCCTCGATGCGGGTTTCGATCGATCTTGTGAAAAACGGAACTGCCCAGGCTGCCGTATCCGCAGGGAATACTGGGGCGCTGATGGCGATTTCGACCCTGGTTCTGGGCACACTTCCGGGCATCGACCGTCCGGCTATTGCCACTGCGCTGCCTACGATGCGTGGAGAAACTTACGTCCTCGACCTCGGGGCGAACGCGGAATGCGCGGCGGAGCACCTGCTGCAGTTTGGGGTCATGGGGGCGATGCTTGTGTCGGCGCTCGAGCACAAGGAGCGGCCCACGGTTGGTCTCCTGAACATCGGCGAGGAGGAGATCAAGGGCAACGAAGTTGTCAAGCAGGCAGGGGAATTGCTTCGCGCCAGCGGGCTAAATTTTGTCGGAAATGTGGAGGGTGATGGGATATACAAGGGGCTTGCTGACGTCGTGGTTTGCGACGGCTTTGTCGGAAACGTAGCGCTCAAGGCTTCCGAAGGACTCGCCCAAATGCTCGCCACATTCCTGCGTGAAGAGTTTAGCCGCGGAGTGCTGACTAAAATTTCTGCGCTGGTGGCGAGGCCCGCCTTGAACGCTTTTAAGCGTCGGGTGGACCCCCGGCGTTACAACGGCGCCAGTTTGCTTGGCCTCAAGGGGGTCGTGGTAAAGAGCCACGGATCGGCAGACACTTACTCGTTTGGCAATGCTATTCACCGCGCGGCGGAAGAGGTGCGCTATGGTCTCATCGATCGCATTTCGGAACGTATGACCGAAGCGGCGCTGGCAACGTGATTTACTCGCGCATTGCAGGCGTCGGGAGCTATCTTCCCTCGCGTCCTGTCACCAACGACGACTTGGTCGCGCGCGGACTCGATACCTCCGACCAGTGGATCGTGGAGCGCACCGGTATCCGCCAGCGCCACTTAGCGGAGGCCGGGCAAACCTCAAGCGATCTGGCCCTCGAGGCGAGTAGGGCGGCGATTGCCTGGGCTGGAATCGATGCCCAGCGGATCGACTTGGTCATCGTCGCCACTTCAACGCCTGATCACGTATTTCCCAGTACGGCTGCTTACCTTCAGGCCAAGCTGGGTATAACGAACGGCGCTCCCGCGATGGACGTCCAGGCGGTTTGCTGCGGCTTCGTTTATGCCTTGACGGTGGCGGACAAATTCATCCGGTCCGGTTCCCACTCCTGCGCGCTGGTGGTTGGGGCGGAGGTTTTCTCCCGCCTCCTCGATTGGAACGATCGGACTACCTGCGTGTTGTTCGGAGACGGAGCGGGCGCGGTTATCCTTGAGCCGTCGACGGCTCCTGGCATTCGCGCCACAGCCTTGCACGCCGACGGTCGATACGCTGGGATTCTTTCGGTGCCCGGCAATGTGGCCGGCGGGCGAGTTATTGGGACACCTTTGCTGCGCATGGACGGGCAGGCGGTTTTCAAGTTTGCGGTAAAAGGCTTGTCTGAGGTGGCAGAGGAAGTTCTCGCTGCAGCCGAAATGCGCGCCGACGCGATCGACTGGCTCATTCCTCACCAAGCGAACATCCGCATTCTCCAAGCTACTGCGAAAAGGATTGGGGTGCCGAGCGAGAAAGTGATAGTGACGGTTGGCGAACACGGCAATACCTCTGCCGCATCGGTTCCGCTGGCCCTGGATACAGCGGTGCGTGATGGCCGGGTTCGTGCTGGCCACAATCTACTCTTGGAAGGCGTCGGCGGTGGCTTCACCTGGGGCGCCGTTCTCGTAACGTTCTGAATAGTCAAACATAGATGAAGCTCGCTATCGTTTTCCCTGGGCAGGGTTCTCAAGCCGTCGGTATGATGTCAGCCTACGGCGAAAGTGCTGTGATTCACAAGACCTTCGATGAGGCGTCCGCTGCGGTAGGGCGGGACCTGTGGCAGCTCGTCGGCGAGGGTCCGGCAGAGGCTTTGACCCAGACAGTCAACACACAGCCGGTTATGCTGGCCGCTGGAGTCGCTGTCTATCGAGCTTGGCTGGAAAAGGGTGGTTCACAGCCGGTATTTCTGGCTGGGCATAGCTTGGGCGAGTACACGGCTCTGGT
The DNA here is from genome assembly GCA_049593715.1 of Rhodocyclaceae bacterium. GTDB lineage: Bacteria > Pseudomonadota > Gammaproteobacteria > Burkholderiales > Rhodocyclaceae > JBAWHH01. The sequence goes on along the minus strand of JBAWHH010000473.1, from coordinate 7,969 downwards.
TGCTGCCGGGGCATTGAGCTTTGCCGATGCCGTTCCCCTCGTACAATTTCGTGCTCAGGCCATGCAGGAGGCTGTACCTCAAGGTGTTGGCGCGATGGCAGCGATTCTCGGTCTGGACGATGACCTGATTCGTGCGGCGTGCGCCGAATCGGCTCAGGGTGAGGTCGTCGAGCCGGTAAACTTCAACGGTGTCGGCCAGACGGTCATCGCCGGCCACGCTTCAGCTGTTGCGAGGGCATCTGAGGCGGCCAAGGCCAGAGGTGCTAAGCGTGCGGTGATGCTACCAGTTAGCGCGCCATTCCATTGTTCCCTGATGGCTCCCGCCGCGGCGCGGTTGCGCGAACGGTTGGCAGAGATCACCGTGTCCCGGCCCACTATTCCCGTAGTGCATAACGTGGACGTGGTCTGCTACGACGACCCCGCCGCGATCAAGGATGCGCTTGTGAGACAGGCATGTTCCCCAGTCCGGTGGGTTGAGACAGTGCGATTTCTTGCCGGGCAAGGCGCGACCCACCTTTTCGAAGCAGGGCCAGGTAAAGTGTTGGCAGGACTGACCAAGCGCATCGAGGCCTCTCTGCAGGGAGCCGCGCTGTCGGATGCCGCCTCCCTCGAACAAGCGCTCGCGGCGGGGTGATGGGGAACACATTTTCGTTGGTGGGCCAAACCGCATTGGTTACGGGAGCGACCAGGGGTATCGGGCGAGCCATAGCGCTCAAGCTCGGGGAGTACGGTGCCATTGTAATTGGTACGGCTACCACTCAGGATGGTGCCGACGTAATTCAAAGGGCGCTTGATGAGGCCGGGATCCAGGGTTTGGGGGCGAGATTGGATGTTACGGATGGGGGCGCTTGCGATGCGTTGCTTTCAGAGATCGGCCGCCGCTTTTGTCCGGTCTCCGTGCTGGTCAACAATGCCGCCATTACCCGGGACAACATTGCGCTACGTATGAAAGACGACGAGTGGGATGCTGTCCTGGACACCAACCTTAAAGCCGTGTTCCGTCTGTCGCGGGGGGTGATGCGGGGGATGATGAAGGCCCGTTGGGGGCGCATTATCAATATTACTTCAGTGGTGGGCAGCGTGGGAAATCCGGGCCAGGTCAACTATGCCGCGGCAAAAGCGGCGGTGGCTGGCATGACCCGCGCTCTTGCCCGCGAGTTAGGTAGTCGCAGCATTACGGTCAATTGTGTTGCGCCGGGGTTCATCGATACGGACATGACCCGCTCTCTGCCTGAAGCGCAGCGCAGCGCGTTGCTGAGCCAAGTGCCCCTTGGCCGTCTCGGAACGCCGGAAGACATTGCGGCTGCGGCACTTTTCTTGGCTTCCGATGGTGCCGCCTATATCACCGGAAGCACGCTGCACGTGAATGGCGGAATGTACATGGCCTGAAGGTCGGCGCCGCGTATGGGGCTGACGATCTGGTAAACTACTTTGGTTTTGTCTTTACTCTGTTGCAAACAGAATACTCAGGGAAGGAGCTAGTCATGGAGAACATCGAACAACGTGTGAAAAAGATCGTCGCTGAGCAACTCGGCGTTAACGAATCTGAAATCAAGACGGAGTCGTCATTCGTGGACGATCTGGGGGCTGATTCTCTGGATACAGTGGAACTCGTCATGGCGCTGGAAGAGGAGTTCGAGTGCGAAATCCCTGACGAGGAGGCCGAGAAGATCACCACCGTGCAGCAGGCGATCGATTACATCAATACGCACCTGAAGAAAGCCTGACGAGGGAGCCGGACTTGGCGCAACGCAGGGTAGTCATCACCGGCCTCGGGATCATTTCACCCGTCGGCAATACGGTCTCTCAAGCCTGGGGGAACATTCTTGCTGGCCGTTCCGGTATAGGCCGCATAACTCGATTTGATACTGCGGCGTTCTCGACGCAGATTGCGGGCGAAGTCAAAGAGTTCGATGTCGCCAACTACGTGTCTGCCAAGGAGGCGCGGCGTTACGACAAGTTCATCCATTACGGCCTTGCCGCTGCAATGGAGGCGTGTAAAGACGCCGGCATCGAGGCTCAGTGTGCGGACGCAGAGCGCATCGGCGTCTGCATTGGGTCGGGCATCGGTGGATTGCCGCTGATTGAGGACACCATGGTGGCGCTGCAGGAAGGAGGGCCGCGCAAGGTATCTCCATTTTTCGTCCCTGGGTCGATCATCAACATGATCTCGGGCATTCTTGCCATCAATTACGGCTTCAAAGGTCCGAATTTCGCTACGGTAAGTGCGTGCGCGACCTCCAATCACGCGATTGGTGATGCGCAGAGGCTAATCGAGTATGGCGATGCAGACGTGATGATCGCCGGTGGGGCCGAGTCGACAGTTAGTCCGCTGGGCATGGGGGGGTTCTGTGCGGCGAGAGCCCTTTCCACCCGGAACGACGATCCTACCGGAGCTAGCCGGCCCTGGGATGTGAGTCGGGATGGGTTCGTGCTTGGTGAGGGTGCTGGGGTTCTCGTCCTGGAAGAGTTCGAGCATGCTAAAAACCGGGGTGCCAAGATCTACGCAGAGCTTGCCGGCTACGGTATGAGTGCCGATGCCTATCACATCACCGCCCCGCGAGAAGATGGTGACGGCGCCGCCCGTAGCATGGCTTCTGCCTTGCGCAATGCTCGCGTGAACGTGGACGAAGTCAGCTACGTCAACGCCCATGGGACTTCGACGCCGCTGGGTGATATTGCTGAGACGATAGCTTTGAAGAGGGCCTTAGGGGAACATGCTGGCAAGGTCGCTGTGAGCTCCACCAAGTCCATGACCGGCCATCTTCTTGGCGCAGCTGGTGGAGTGGAAGCGGTTTTCACCGCTTTGGCCATACGTGACCAAGTCGCACCGCCCACGATCAACCTGATGGAGAAGGATCCGAAGTGCGATCTGGATTACGTTCCGAACCACGCGCGTCCGATGCCTATTGATGTCGCCCTGTCCAACGCATTCGGATTTGGCGGGACTAACTCGACCCTCGTCTTCCGGCGAGCCTGACGATTCCGCAGGGCGGGGGGACGCCCTTGCTTGCTCCTTTCGCGAGCCCTATCGTCTTGCGCCGGTCGCGGCTACTTGTTGCTGCTGCGTCGGCTGTGGTCCTCACTGCCGTCGCATGTGTTTTCATCCTCCCCCTCCATTTCGTGATTCTTCTGGCGCTCGCGGTTGGCCTCGCGGGCGCGGCATTGGTGGTCGGCCGCGAGTTGGTCCTGCTGTGCACTCCGACATCAGTTCTGGGGCTGGAACTCGGTCCTAGCGGCACCCTGCAGGTCCTGCAGAAGGACGGGGGAAGGCTGGGTGTGGTCGTCGCTCCGGATAGCACGATCTTCCCGTTTTTTGTGGTGCTGAGGTTCCGGGCGAACGGGGAACGGCTCTGCCGCTCCATTGTGATTTCGCAGGATTCAACGTCGACCGATGCCCTGCGACGTTTGCGTGTCTGGCTAAAATGGTTCCCGCCGGGCCGGGCTAATGGCGACGTGGTCGCATGAGGGAGTTGCGAAGAATTGTATTTCGCGGACGGGCCATGAGCCCAGGATAGTCCCGGCTGAAATGTAGACCGCGGCTTTCCCTCCTCGTTAGGGCGCTACGAACGATCAAGTCAGCTGAAACCACCAGATTGCGCAGTTCGATGAGGTCGTTCGTGACGCGGAAATTCGCGTAATACTCATCGATTTCCCTGGTCAGCAGGCGAATACGGTTCTGGGCGCGTTTAAGCCGCTTGTTGGTTCGCACAATTCCGACGTAATCCCACATAAAGCGGCGCAACTCGTCCCAGTTGTGGGCAATGACGATTTCTTCGTCCGCGTCGGTGACACGGGATTCGTCCCACGGCGGTGGATCGGGGAGTGGGGTGCGTCCGCGGCGAAGGATGTCCTGCGCAGCCATGCCCGCATAAACGAGACATTCCAGCAAGGAGTTGCTCGCCAGGCGATTTGCTCCATGGAGGCCGGTATGGGATGTCTCGCCCACCGCATACAGACCGTCGATGTCCGTGCGGGCATGACCATCGACCACAATCCCTCCGCATGTGTAGTGCGCTGCGGGTACAACCGGAATTGGCTGCCGCGTCATGTCGATTCCCAAAGATGAGCAGTGTGCATGGATGTTCGGAAAGTGCTTGAGGAGAAACTCCGAGGGCTTGTGGGTCATGTCCAGGTACACGCAGTCCTGGCCTCGCTTCTTCATCTCGAAATCGATGGCGCGGGCGACGACATCCCGCGGCGCCAGTTCGGCACGGGGATCGTGGTCCGGCATGAATCGCGTTCCGTCTGCCAGTCGCAGCAATCCTCCCTCGCCCCGCAAGGCTTCCGAGATGAGGAAAGACTTCGCGTGGGGATGGTAAAGGCATGTCGGGTGGAACTGAATGAATTCCATGTTTGCTACCCGGCAACCCGCCCGCCATGCCATGGCGATGCCATCACCGGTGGCCGTGTCCGGATTCGTCGTATAAAGATAGACTTTTCCCGCCCCCCCAGCGGCCAGTATGGTGTTCGACGCCGTAAACGTGTCGACCCGCTCGGCCTTTATGTCGAGGATGTATGCGCCTAGGCACCCGATCTCAGGTCGAGCAATCTTGCGGCCGACGATGAGGTCGACAGCAATGTGGTCTTCGAATACGCGTATGTTTGGATGGCGTTTGACCTTCAGCGTTAGCGTTTCCTGTACGGCCGATCCCGTCGCATCGGCAACGTGAATGACGCGACGATGGCTGTGACCCCCTTCGCGAGTCAGGTGGTAGCCGAGCTCTGACTCTGTGTCGCGCGTGAAGGGAACGCCCTGGGAAATAAGCCACTCAATCGATTCCCGACCATGCTCGACAACCAGCCGTGTTGCGCTAGGACTGCAAAGGCCTGCGCCTGCTACGACAGTGTCCTGTATATGGGATTCGATGGAGTCTTGGGAGTCGAGAACCGCCGCAATGCCGCCTTGAGCCCAAGCCGAAGCAGAATCGTCGAGCTTGCGTTTGGTTACAAGCGCCACTTGCATGCGGTCGGCGAGGCGAAGCGCGAGGGACTGGCCGGCGAGCCCGCTCCCGATGATAAGAGCATCAAAGCAAGGCATCTGGGCAATACCCTGTAAAAGGGTTGAAATATAACATGGGGGGTGCGGAAGGCCTCCGGGCCGGCTGTCTTGTGACGTGGATCAAGTGACCCCGACGCTGTATGAACTATTTTTTCGCCCGGCGGTCTTCTGTAGCGTCCGCGGGGACGTTAGGGCCGTCCAATCGGGCCTCGGTTATACTTGGCGCCGGCTCGCCTTCGCGAGCTGTCGAAAAATTCATAACAAACAAATGTCAGCCAGATGGGTGACCGTGAGCTAGACCAGGCCCTGGTCGAACGTGTTCAACAAGGTGACAAGCAGGCTTTCGGACTTCTGGTATCCAAGTACCAGCGCAAGCTCGGACGCCTCTTGTCACGGCTGATTCGCGACCCCGCAGAGGTGGAAGATGTGACGCAGGAGGCCTTCATCAAGGCCTACCGCGCGCTGCCGAGCTTTCGTGGTGACAGTGCGTTTTACACTTGGCTCTATCGGATAGGGGTCAACACTGCGAAGAATTACCTGGTTTCCCAGGGGCGGCGCGCGCCCACGACGACGGAGTTCGACTCAGAGGAGGCGGAATCCTTCGAAGAAGGTGATCAACTGCGCGACATCAATACGCCGGAGCATCTTCTGCTGTCGAAGCAGATTGGTGAAACGGTAAACGCTGCAATGGAAGCACTGCCGGAAGAATTGCGGACCGCGATCATGTTGCGCGAACTAGAAGGTTTGTCTTACGAGGAAATCGCCGCAATCATGGATTGTCCTATTGGCACTGTTCGCTCTCGGATCTTTCGCGCACGCGAGGCAGTCGCGGCCAAATTGCAGCCCTTGCTCGATACGGGTCCAGAGAAAAGGTGGTGAGGCAATGAAGTCCGAAGTGTCTGCATTGATGGATGACGCGCTGGAAAGCGCCACCGGCGAGCGGCTGTGCGATCGTCTCGGCCGCGACCCTGAGTTGCGGCGGGCTTGGTCCCAATATCATCTTGTTGGCGATGTCTTGCGCGGAACGCCCGATTGCGCATTCGATGTTACCGCCCAGGTCCTCTCCCGATTGGCAGACGAACCAACGGCCCTGTCCCAGTTTCGGAAGATGCGTGGCAGAGAGCCTAGCCGGTGGTCTCGTTACGTCATGCCCCTCGCTGCCTCGGTCATGGGGATCGGCGCTGTAGGCTGGGTCGCGCAGACGCTGAACGCTCCCTCGGAGGTGTCCCTTGCTGTAAGTGGCGCGCCAGCCGTCGTTGTGCCGCGGGCCAATGATTCGTTCGCGGTTTCTACTGCGCCGCCAGATATCATCGAGCCGGCGAAGGTTTCCCAAGTGCGCCAATACCTCTTTGTGCATCAAGGCTATTCGCTGGAAAGCAGCATTCAGGGCGTGGCGCCTTACGTCCGGACGGTATCCGACGAGCGTGAGGGCGGGGCCCGATGAAGTTGCTGTGGGTGCTGCTCCTTGTTGCGAGCAGCACGGCAGGGGCAACGCCTGCGGTCCCGAATGATGACCCGTTTGACTGGCTCGGTCGCATTATGGGGGCCTCACAGAGGCTCTCCTATGCGGGGACTTTTGTCTATCAGAGTGGTGGACAGACGGAAACCTCACGCATCATCCACGTTGTGGACTCTTCCGGCGAACGCGAGAAGATCGAGGCGCTGGACGGCAGCCCCAGAGAGATGGTGCGGAACAACGATGAGGTGAAGTGTTTTCTACCCGCCGAACAAACAGTCATCATTGACCGCCAAGCAAGCCGCAAACTGTTTCCGGCCCGCTTGCCCGCTTCCCTCAGTGGCCTCGCGGAAAGCTACCGGGTGCGTCTGGGCGGCGTGGCGCGGGTGGCAGGTTTGGATAGCCGGCTGGTCATTATCGATCCAAAGGACAATCTGCGTTACGGCCACATGCTCTGGGCCGACCGCGACAGCGGTCTGTTGCTCAAAGCTCGCATGGTGAATGAAAAGAACGAAGGGGTGGAACAGTTCTACTTCACTCAGGTGCAGATTGGTGGCGCTATCGATCGTGATGCTCTCAAGCCAAAGTTTAGTGCGGCATCGGTTGATTGGCGCGTGAGTAACGGCCGCGTCGTGGAAACGACGGTGCGTGATGACAAATGGACATTTTCAGTGCAAGTGCCTGGTTTCAAACGGAGCGCAGGCGTCAAGCGCCAAATGCAGGATAACGCTGCTCCAATGATGCACTACGTGTTCAGCGACGGTCTGGCTGCCATCTCGGTTTTCATCGAACCGCTGGCGGACAATCCGGACACGCGAAGAGCCGGTACCTATGGAGCAGGCGCGATCAATGTCTACAAGCGGGTCGTCGGTGATCATGCACTGACATTGGTAGGCGAAGTCCCTGCCAGGGCCCTGAAGATGCTCGGTGATGGGATCGAGCCGAAACGGAACTGAATGGAAACCGAGGCAGTCGTTACTCGAATTGAAGGGACCGACGTCATGGTCGAGTTGGCCAATCGATCCGCTGGCTGCGGTCGCTGCCATGAGCCCGGCGGCTGTGGTGGAGGAAGCAACCTGTTTGGCCAACTGTTCGGAACCCGCACGAGCGTATTCCGCGTACGCAATTCGATCGGAGCGCAGGTGGGGGAGAGGGTGCTTGTACGCTTAGGGGAACGAGAAATTCTTCGTACGGCCTTGGCCGCATATTTCCTGCCGATCGTTCTATTGGTCGCCGGCGCCTTTGGCGGCATGGTTCTGGCCGAAACACCAAACGATAGCGCCGCGTTCACCGGGGGCATAGTTGGATTTGCTGCCGGCGTTCTCGCAGTCACCATTTACCAGTCGCGCGCGCGCAAGTCGGGGAGTCTGCAGCCAGTCCTGACGCGGCGTTCACCGTGTTGCGACCCCGCTCATTCTCAAGACTGAGGTAGGTTCCATGAAGGCGATTCAAGCCGTTCTTTGGCTCGTGTTTTCTCTGATTTCAAACACCGCGCTCGGGCAGCTCCAAGG
>JBAWHH010000472.1:0-2754 GCA_049593715.1 Rhodocyclaceae bacterium | reverse complement strand
GGCTACGGCCGTGGAAACGCGGCACGGCGACCGACAAAGGTTCAAGTCGCTCTGCCTGAAATCGCCCTTGGGACGCCGTTGCCCGTGGGACGGCCGCCCGGCGGGAAATCTCCATTTCCGGGCTGCGTCGCCGTAAAGAGGGGGCAATGATCGTTCCGGGCTGGATGGCTCCGGATCGAAGCGACAGACCATCTTTCCCGTGTGGACAAGGGCAATCTACAAATGGCGCCAAGTGATTCGACGGCGGGCGAAGCGTCCCTGATCACGCTTACGTTTCTCTTTACCGACATCGAGGGGTCGACCGCCCTCTGGGAGCAGGAGACGGAGGCGATGCGGGTGGCTCTGCAGCGCCACAACGGGCTGCTTTCGGGCGCCATCGAGCGCAATGGCGGTTGCGTGTTCAAGACGGTGGGGGACGCCTTCTGCGCGACGTTCGACAATGCTGCCGACGCTCTGGCCGCGGCGTGTCAGATCCAGAAATCCCTGGGCAATGAGAAATGGCCGACGCACACGCCGCTGAAGGTACGGGTGGCGTTGCACACCGGGCCGGCCTATTTGAGTGAAGGGGATTTCTTCGGCAAAACGGTGAACCGTTGCGCGCGGCTGCTGGCGGTGGCGCGCGGGGGACAGACGCTGCTGACGTCCACCACAGAGGCCATGGTGCGCGGGTCGGTGCCCGCCGGCACCAGCCTTCACGATATGGGGATGCTGCGCTTGCGGGATCTGGCCCAGCCAGTGCACGTGTTCCAGTTCCACCACGCCGGACTGCCGCCCAGCCTGCTCGACATGGTGGACTTGACGGGGGCGACCAAGGCAAACGGTCAGCCGGTGGCGCGGTTCAAGCCCATCGATCTGTTCGATGTGCCGACCCTGCCGGCGATCGTGATGCAGGCGCTAAGTGTGCTGCAGGATCCGCGCAGCGACGCCAAGGCGGTGCAGGACGTGATTGCCCGCGATCCGGCGATTTCGGCCAAGCTGCTGCGCGTGGCGAATTCGGCCTTCTTCGGCTTCTCGCGCCAAGTGGCTACCGTCGCCGACGCCGTGCGCGTGCTGGGTTTCACCAACGTGCAGGGCATGATTCTCGGCGTGGGCGCTTTCGACGCGTTTCGCACCGAGCGTCTGAATCTGAAGGAGTTCTGGACCCACTCTATCGCCACGGCGACCGCGGCGCGCATCCTCGCGCCGAAGGTGAAGTGTTCGCCCGACGAGGCGTTCACCGCCGGCATCCTCCACGACATCGGCAAGCTTCTGTTCGCCGTGCAGGCGGAACTGGGTTACCAGCGCGTGCTCGATCTGGAGCACGAGGCGAAGTTGACGGGCCTGGAGGCGGAACGCACGTTGTTTGAATTCACCCATCCCGAAGTGGGCGAGACGCTGGCCGAGCGCTGGAATCTGCCCACCAAGTACATTTGCGCCATTGCCTACCATCACCAGCCCAGTGCCGCCGGTGCCGAACGCACTTTCTGCGCCCTGATGGGTCTGGCCGATGAAGCCGCGCACGTCTGCCAGGGGAACAACGGGATGGAATCGTTACGCCAGCCGCAGCGCCAAGCGCTGCAGGAAGAACTGGGCTTCACGGCGGCGGAGTGGGAAAGCTGCCTCGGCCAACTGCACCAGGCGCAGCCGGGCATGGAAGCGTTCGTCGGCGCGATGCACTGACCGGGGCTTCGCGCCGAGACTTCGGGTACGGCCGCCGCCGAGCATTGCCGGGCGGAACCAGGGATCGGGCGGCGGGGCTGCGGGATGCCCGCAAGCCGCTTTCCGATCAGTGTGTGTTGGCGGAGGCGGTGTCAGTCACATTCCGGAGGGCAAGAACCACAATCCTCGCGAAAGTTACCACGATATTTACCACGGTTCGGGACGTACTTGGTTCCGTGGGGTGCGCCCTCGGATTCGTTTCACCCCACTGCCTTCCGTGGTCGAGTGGGCACGAAGGAAAGCCGGGAAAAAAGCGCACCGGCAATTCGGGTGACCACCGAAACTTGTCCAGCCGACGCGCTGTACGCTCAATGTAGTTCAGGTGGAGAAAAATGCAGGGCGGAAATGGTCCGCGCCGGAAAGGAGGGGCCGGCAACGTCCTTCCCCTTTCGGCCAATGAGTAAAACCTAGGCGCGGACCTGGCGGTCAATTCCACGTGCAGCATTGCGGCAGAGGCGACAGCCACGCGTTGGGAGCTCCAAGAACGCGCTTATAGCCTCGGTGGGACCGTTAGGTCGCTTATCGGCAACGGTTGCAGGGCCTTAAGGAGATTGTCGAACGATTCGGTGTGCCGACCGTGACTCCGGATCGCTCGATCGACGAAACCAGTTGGCACCATCGAGCGGCAGAGCACATTTGCGGGCGGGGGCAGCTTGAGGAGTTTGATGGAGGACCCCTCCAGAAGCCTGTGCCGCCCCGCCCGCGCTGGCTATATCGGCACAGGGTTCCTGAGGTGAAGGCTTCTGTTGAGCCAATCGGAGAAGGGGGGGCTTGAGTCTCGTTGCCGCCGCCGGGGGAAACGGGGCCAGATTCATTCTTCTTCCTTTTCGGAACTGCCCGATTTCCTGAAGGGGTAGGTCGCGACATTAACGGATGCGCCGGCAACTTCGGCCGTCGATTTCACGGCAACGACCCCAACCGTTACCGCTGCGTCGGGAACGGCCACCACGGCGCAGCCGGCTTGCAGCGCGAGCAATAAGGCAAGGACGAGCAGTATTCCGATCTGCACAACAGGGCTCCTCTTTGTCATTCCCAGCTTCAGAGCGCAGGCTTGGG
>JBAWHH010000471.1:0-4192 GCA_049593715.1 Rhodocyclaceae bacterium | reverse complement strand
GTGTGGAAAGCCTTCGGCAGTGCGCTGTGGCGCGAGGCGCAGCTTCGCAAGGGCGCGCCATAGTGGGGTGACCCAATTGGGCCACTATCATCCTAGAAACCTCAGTTGGACGCGCGCGAGTGTGTGGCTTGCAGGCTGGCTGGCAAGGCGCGAGGAGGACGCAGGATCGGCCCCTGCTACGACGAGCAACGCCGCCAGACGGCCGGCAAGTCGCGCAATCGGGCACGTAGCGCGGTCACCCGATAGGTGACTACCAGCGGAGTGAATAAAATCAGTTTCCACAGGCGGTTAGGTAACTTTTTAAGTGGTCAACTGAGGTTTCTAGGATCAGTGCTTTGGGAATTCCGGCGACGCGGCGGCCGTCGCCATCGCTGGTCACCCGCCGGGGCAACCCAGCGTCAGAATCGAAAGCCGACCGACAGGCGGGTCATGGTTTCCTGGGTGAAATTGACTTTCGGATCGTGTGCCGCCCGGATGAAGAACGCCGGCCAATCGTAGGTGACGGCGAGCCCGGTGCCGCGGATGGCGCCTTCCCCGGTCGCCGGGCCGCGCTTGTCGAAGATATCCAGCGTCAAGCGCTGATCGCCGGGCAGCGGCGTGCGGAACACCAGGTGGGCGATGCGTTGCCCCGGCACGATCCGGTCGTCCCGCACGACGAAAAAGTTGACGCTCCGGTCATCTGCTCCGCGCCAGCCGGCGCCGTAGGTGATGGCGTCGTTGGGGTCGAAATTGAGGCTGGCGTATGGCTTTAGATTGGTGCGGCCGAATCCCAGGGTCACGAAAAACGGATCGCCGATATCCGCCGTGATCGCGCCAGCGACAAAGCCGCGGCTGGCGGCCATCAGCGACGTGACGACCTGCGCATTGCCGAGCGCGTCCGTGCGCTCGTAGCCCCCGCGCCACTGCTGGAAGCCCGCGGGCTTCTCGTGATACAGCGCGATCCATCCGGACTGGTTGTCGCGCTTGCCGCGCAAATCGATGTCGTCGGCGCGCAGCGATTCCGTCCGGTAGTGCGAAAGGGTGAGTTCGTACGCGATGTCCGTCTTGGATGCGCTTGCTCCATCGGCGGCGGCAGCGCTCGCGCAAGCCAAAAGGGCAATCACGCCCACGCCGCCCAGCCGTGCATTCGCCATGGGTTTCGCCTAGAGCTTCGCCAGCGGCGCCAGCTTTCCGGCGCCCTTGAGTTTGCGGTTCTCGGCGTGTTTCAGGGCCACATAGGTGATCCAGCCGACGAAGCCCATGGTGGCGACGAACGAGCCGTAGGCCAGCGGCCAGGGAACGCTCTGGGTCATCATGGAAAACTCCGACATGCCGCCGATGCCCGCCAGGATGTTGATCGGCATGAACACGACACCAAAAACGGTCAACTGGCTCACGCGCCGGTTCTGGTTGATGTTGATGAAGCCGATGGTGGCATCCATCAGAAAGTTGATCTTGTCGAACAGGAACGCCGTGTGGCTGTTCAGCGTCTCGATGTCGCGCAGGATCTGGCGCGCGTCGTCGAGCTGCGCGGCGGCCAGGATGCGGCGGCGCATGAGGAAAGACAGCGCCCGCTGGGTGTCGAGAATATTGCTGCGGATGCGCCCGTTCAGGTCTTCCTCTTCAGCGATTTCGCCGAGGATGCCCGCCGCCTCCTCGTCCGTCATCTTCTCGCTCAGCACGTGGCGCCCCACCTTGCCGAGGGTGGCGTAGATGTCCTCCAGCGAATCCGCCGAGTACTCCACGACGGCGCCGTAGAGGTCGAGCAGCAGGTCGTAGCAGTCGGATACGTAGCCCGGCTGCGTCCGCGCCCGCAGCCGCTGCAGGCGGAACACCGGCAATTCCTCGCCCCGCACCGAGAAAAGAATGCCGCGGTGCAGGATGAACGCCACCGGCACGCTGCGCGAATCCCCCTCCCGGTCGAGCAGGAAGTTGGAGTTCAGGTGCAGCTCATCGGTCTCTTCCACATGAAAGCGGGCGCTCACCTCCAGATCGGTGGTATCGCTCGGATCGGGCAATTCGAGGCCGAAGTACGTGCCGACGTAACCTCGCTCGGTTTTGGTGGCACCGCGCAAATCGATCCAGATGGGCTGCACCTGGTCCAGGTCTTTGCGGCTGCGGATGCTCATCTGCCGCAGCCGGCCCTCCACCAGTTCGAAGGCATTGATCTGGCTTTCGCCCAACACGGGTTCCTGGGGCCCCACGAGCTGTTCCCGCAGGTCGTCCGAAATCTCCCACAGGATGTCGCTCTGCCGCTCGGCCGAAACCTGGTTCCACAACTGCCGGGCATCGTCCGGATTCAGCGATTCCAGCACAGTCGCCACATCGTGCGGGGTGGCGTTGGCGACCAGATTGCGTAGTTCGGCCAGATGCTGCCGATGCACGATCGTTTCCACCAGATCCTGCCGCGGCGCCTGCTGCCGATGCACCATGTCTTCGACCAGTTTCTGTTTGTTCATCAACGAAGCGATTTTTTCGACGGACATGGCGGTGTTCCGTTGGCGTCCGGCCAACCGGTGGATTGGCCCAGCTTGTCTCTCCTGCGGCTTGCTCGCTGCCTTGCGGTATTGGATCTGGCTCCTGCGATCGCCAAACGGCGTAGATTCCACCGCAGGAAAGCTGCCCAGCCACGCTGCAAAAGAACGAATGTTAAGGTAATCCGGGGAGGCAGTCCCTTTCACGGAGCTTGCTTCGGCCGGGTCCCCCCAGTCTTGAGGACCGATCGGCTGGTGCACTGCGCCATTTGACCGGGCCGGGATCGTTTCATCCGCCGCGGGGACCAGAGTCTGGGCTCCACCCTCCTTGTCAGCGAGGCGCACAAAACAGAACGCCGCGCAAACCGCGCGGCGTTCCGAGACGAGGGCAGCGAATATTCCGCTACCGGCCACCCCGCTACACGGTCGGCGCCCCGCAACACACGCGGAAACCGACCGTCTTCAGCCGGCTCCCCGACGCCGTGTTCTGGCGGTTTGCCGAACGGGCGTACTTCTGCGGCACGTTCCACGCGCCGCCGCGCATCACCCGGGCGCCTTTGCCGCCGGCTTCCCAAGCCGAACCATCCGTGGGCGCGCCTTCGTAATTCGCATGCCAGGCGTCCTGGCACCACTCCATCACGTTGCCGTGCATGTCCCGCAGGCCGAAGCCATTGGCCGGGTAGGAACCCACCGGCTCGGTTTCGCCCGAACTGAACGGGCCCCACAGCCCATCGGTGTATTTCGCCAGTCTCCTGTTGAGGCTGTCCCCGGTGTGGAAGGCGGTCGTCGTTCCGGCGCGGCAGGCGTATTCCCACTCCGCTTCGCTGGGCAGGCGGTAAGTCCGCCCGGTCTGTTCCGTCAGCCAGGTGCAGTAGGCCTGGGCATCGTCCCAGGTCACATTGACGACCGGCCGGCCTCCCCGCCCCCAGCGCTGGTCGGGCACTTCCGGCCGCTGCGTCGCTTCGCAGAAGCGGTCGAAATCATTAAAGGTCACCGCGCAGACACCCAGCGCGAAAGGCTCGGCGAACCGTACTTCGTGCTGCGGCCCCTCGGCGGGCCCGCGGTCCGGTTCCTCCGGCGGCGAGCCCATCATGAAGCTGCCGGCAGGGATCACGATCATCAGCGGGCCTTCGCCGCCGCCCTTCAGCGGATCGCGGAACGTCTCCCCGGCATCGCGGTAGCGCGGCCCCGCGGGCGCTTCGGCCTGTGCCGCTGCGCCCAGGCGCTCGTCCAGCGCCACGACCAAGCGGCCGACCCCTTCCGCATCGGCGATGCCGGCCGCCAGGGCCGGCGTCGCGAACTGCTCGAACTCGGCGGGAATCACCGCCTGCCCCAGGCGCACCGGCAACAGCAGACCCGTCTCCGCCGCTTTTTGCGCCGTGGCCAGCACGCCAGGGTTGGCGACCGAGTCGGCCGACCACAAGGCCACCACGGCGCGGGTCGCGGCCAGTTCGCCGTCCGTTTCCGCCGACCCGCCGGGGCCGGATTCGTCGTTCGCATCCAGGAACACCGTCCAGCCCTGCGCCTGAAAAGACTCACTCAGTGCGGCGGCAACGGCCTGGTCCTTGCGGGAGTAGCAGATGAAGATATCGCTCATGTCCGGGGTGTTGGTTGAGGGTTCGTGGCCGGCGCAGCCGCAAACTCGACAGTGGGAAACGCGGCCTCCGCCGCGGTCGCCGCCCAGAGGCTGGCATTATGCCGCAACCCCTGGCGGGGCCGCAGGCTGCGTCGCGGCAGCC
>JBAWHH010000470.1:0-10397 GCA_049593715.1 Rhodocyclaceae bacterium | reverse complement strand
GGATGCCGGGGCGGGCGATATGGATGAGGAGAAGATCGCCAGCAGGCTGGCGGATACGGGCGCGCAGTTGGGGGGATCCACCGACCTGGACCGGGCCAGCGTGTCGCTGCGCACCCTATCCAGCGCGCCAGAGCGGACCGCAGCCCTGGATCTGCTGCAGAACATCCTGCAGCGCCCGACCTTCCCCGCAGAGTCATTGGCGCGGGAGAAGGCGCGCACCGTCGCCAGCATCAAGGAGCAGGATACCCAGCCGGATAGCATCGCGACCAAGCGCTTCTATGCGGCGATTTATCCTGACCATCCCTACGGATATAACGCTACGGCCGATTCGGTGAAAGCGATTGAACGGGACGATGTCGTGCGCTTCTACCGCAGTTTTTATGCTGCCAGCCGCAGCACGGTGGCGATTGTTGGCGACGTGACGCGTAGCGAGGCCGAGGCCATTGCCCTAAAGCTGACCGAGAATCTGCCCCGGAGCGGAGCCGAAACGGTGGTCCCGGAAGTCAAGCTTCCGCAGCGTGGCACCGTGACGGTCGCCCACCCCGCCAGCCAGAGCCATATTTTTCTCGGTCTGCCCGGCCTCAAGCGGCAAGATCCGGACTATTTCCCCCTGCTCGTGGGCAACTATGTTCTGGGTGGCGGTGGATTTGTGTCGCGGCTGGTGACGGAGGTCCGGGAGAAGCGGGGCTACGCCTACAACGCCTACAGTTACTTCCTGCCGAACAAGGAACTAGGGCCTTTCGAGATCGGACTGCAGACCAAGCGCGAACAATCCGAGGATGCCCTAAAAGTGGTGGATGCCACGCTGCAAGCGTTTTTGAAGAATGGCCCAACGGCGGATGAGCTGAAACGTGCGAAGCAGAATATCGTCGACGGGTTCGCGCTACGAATCGACAGCAACAAGAAGCTCTTGGAGTACGTGTCGATGATCGGGTTCTACGGTTTGGGCCTCGACTACCTGGAGGACTACCCGAAACAAGTCGCCAAAGTCACCGCGGCACAAGTTCGTGACGCTTTCGCCCGGCGCATCCGGCCGGAGAACATGGTGACCGTGATTGTGGCCGGCAAGAATTGAGCGTCAACCTCGGGTCGGAGCGAAACCGTTGAGCCCCGCCAGCGCGATGAATCGGGTCCGTATAGTGGGAGGTGAGTGGCGCAGCCGCACCGTGACTTTTCCGGACGTCCCAGGATTGCGGCCAACACCCGACCGGGTCCGCGAGACGGTTTTCAACTGGCTTGGGCAGGATTTGAGCGGCCTCACCTGTCTGGATCTGTTTGCGGGCAGCGGCGCCCTCGGCTTTGAGGCCGCGTCGCGCGGGGCACAGCACGTTACCCTGGTGGAGAAGGATGAAAAGGCATTCGCAGCCCTGCGGCGCAACGCGTCGATCCTCGATGCGGGAAGAGGAGGGGCAAGGCTGGAAATCCTGCGTGGGGATGCGCTAGAATTCGTGCCCTTTGCCGGAAGGCGGTACGATGTTGTGTTCCTGGACCCGCCCTTCGGACAAGGGTGGCTGGGGCGGCTAGCCGAACCATTGAAAGCCGTGCTGCTTCCGGGTGCCTTGATCTACGCTGAAAGCGAGCGCGAGTTAAGCGTTCTTGGGGACTGGCACGCGATCAAGCATCGTCGGGCTGGGCAGGTTCACTATCAGATCTTTAGTACGGACATTTCTGCATGAACGGTGTTGCCGTCTATCCGGGGACTTTCGATCCCTTCACCGTTGGTCACGAGGATCTGGTGAGGAGGGCTTCGCGGCTATTCGATCGGGTCGTCGTGGGCGTGGCGGAAAGCCGCTCCAAGCGCCCGTTTTTTACTCTGGACGAGCGGGTGGAAATGGGGCGGCAAGTGCTTGCCCCTTATCCCAATGTCGACGTCCAGGGGTTCGATGGCCTGCTGATGGATTTCATCCGCAAGAATAGCGCCCACGTCATTCTCCGCGGCCTGCGCGCGGTGTCGGACTTCGAGTACGAATTCCAGTTGGCAGGCATGAACCGCAATCTTTATCCGGATGTCGAAACGGTCTTCATGACCCCGGCGGAGCAGTTCATGTTCATTTCCGCCACCATGGTGCGCGAGATCGCCCTGCTTGGTGGCAATGTCTCAAAATTCGTGCAGCCGTCGGTGGCCGAGCGGCTGCAACAAAAAATCTGCAGCAACCCGTAACGAGGAAATCAAGAGATGGCCCTGATTATTACCGACGAATGTATCAACTGCGATGTGTGCGAGCCGGAATGCCCCAATGGAGCGATCAGCCAAGGCGAGGAGATTTACCAGATCGATCCGGACAAGTGCACGGAGTGCGTAGGCCACTTCGACACGCCGCAGTGTCGCGAAGTCTGCCCGGTAGATTGCATTCCAGGCAATCCTGATTATGTCGAGACGCAGGACCAGTTGATGCAGAAGTTCCTCCGCCTGAACCAGGAAAAACAGCAGGCCTGAAGCATTGCCCTGAGCGGGCGTCCCGGCCGGTGACTGCTCGCCGGGCGGAACCTTGCTGGGCCCCTGCCGCGAGCGGGGAGGGGCTCAGGCAGCAGCCAGGATATCTCTGGCCTGGGGCTGCAATGCCTCCCGAAAGTCCGCCCCCAGCCGCGACAGTTCCGCTTGCTGGCCCGTCAAGGCACCGTCCATCAGCGTCAGTTCCCGGATGCGCTCCTCCAGCGTATCGGTCGCCTGATGGATGCGCTTAACGCTCTCCAGACGGCGTTTGAGCTGTAGCTGGTACTCGCGCACTTGGGTCTCGAGGGGAGCCATCACCGCGCGCAGCCAGACTTCGACATCGCGGTTGGCGGACTCGAACGTGCGCCTTGCCGTGACGGCGATGGTTTCAAAGAACTTTTGCGTCAGCGCCCGCTTCTCCAGAGTCATGATATTGATCAGCGTATTCACATGTTGGTGAAACGCGTCCTGGAGGCGGTCCATTTCCTTTTCGTACTTGAGCACGGAGAATGGAACTGGCGCCGAGAGTTTCAAGCCGTGCTCGACGCTGAAGCGCTTGTACATCGCCTCCAGCATCCTAGTGATTTCTTCGGACTCGGCGCGGGATCGTCCCAACTTGTCGCGAACATGGCGGAAGAAATCGCTCATGGCGTCGCGCAGGCCTTTGGAGAATTTGGCATCGAGCATACGTTCTCTGGTACGCCGCGTCTCGTCCCGGATCGCGTCCATACCCAGGTGCTCGTAAAGCTTGTTGGTGAGCGCGGAAAAAACGCTACGGACAGCGTAATACTGCTGTAGGCCAGAGTCGAATTCTTCTTTCTCCACTTTTACTTTGCGCATCATGTATTCGATTACGCCCTGATTCTTGCCTCGCAGGTCAGTCAATTCCTGCAATTGCTCGCGCAAATGGCGCAAACGGGAGTCGAGCAACTCGCCGGTGCGTAAGAAAATATCAACGACTTCGCGGCGGATGCCATCGCCGACGATCTCCTGTTTTGACGGGATCAATTCGGCCATCAGCGCCTGTTCCAGACGCGGGAGCAAGCTTCGGTCGAGCAGTTCCGTATCGCAGTTGATCTTTGCGACCAAACCTTTTTGCGCCGATACGGGAAAGATGTGGCTGGTTGAAATTTCCAGCGTATCGGCGACGCTGGCAACTTGTTTGGCAATTTCGCCTTCGATGTGGGCGTCTGTGCGCAGGCCGTCCCACAGGCCGTCGATCTTGTTCAGCACGACGATCCGGCCCTTGCTGCGGCTGCCGCCTATGTGCTCACGCCAGACAGCGAGGTCCGACTGCGTGACTCCTGTGTCGGCGGCGAGTATGAACAGCACCGCATGGGCGTTGGGCAGTAGCGATAGCGTCAACTCCGGTTCCGCACCGATGGCGTTCAGGCCCGGCGTATCCAGGATCACCAAGCCCTGCTTGAGCAGCGGGTGGGGGAAATTGATGATGGCGTGGCGCCACGCCGGGATCGTTACTCTGCCTTCGGCATCCGGCTTGAGGCCGGATTCACCCGTGTCGTCGATGGCGAACCCCAGGCTTTCCGCTTCCTCGCGAGATACCGACTTCTGCTCGCCCACCTTGGCCAAAGTGGCATGCATGGCGTCGGCGGAGGTCGTGTCCAAGGGCACGGTCTGCCATTCTTCCGGGTAACGCTTGAAGTCCGCGATGCTCGCGTTGCGCGCGCGGGTAACAATGGGCAGCAACTCGATCTGTGGCGGACGCCCTGCTTCATAAAGCAATTCGGTCGGGCACATGGTGGTCCGCCCGGCGCTCGAAGGCAGAATGCGCTGGCCGAAGTCGGCGAAGAATATCGCGTTGATCAGTTCTGACTTGCCGCGCGAGAATTCGGCGACAAAGGCTACCTGAAGTTTGTCCTCGCGCAGCCGTTCCACGAGCCGGTCCAGGCGAAGGTCCATCTGCGCGTCGGCGATTTCGTTGTCGTGCAGCCAGCGCCGCAGACGCAAAATGTTTGCGCTCAACTCGGTACGCCAGGCGGAGTAGGCGGTGAATCGGGTTGCTATATCCATGGAGGGCGTCTTCGACAAGAAGTTGATCCGACTTTAGCATGGTGCACGCCACGGCTTTGAGCAGTGGTTATCGCTGGCAGGTAGGGCAATAGAAGGTGGATCGTTGCCCTTGGCGCAAGCTGCGTATCAGTGCTCCGCAGCATCGGCACGGTTCCCCGGCGCGACCATAGACGAAATGCTGCTGCTGAAAATGGCCCGGGCTGCCGTCGCTCGCAACGAAGTCGCGCAAGCTGCTGCCGCCGGCACGCAGAGCATCCTGCAAGGTGCTGCGCACAGCTTCCACTAGGCGTTTGCTCTGCGATCGAGTGAGGCGGTGCGCTGCTCTGGTGGGACGAATTCCGGCTCGGAACAGGCTCTCTGAAGCGTAGATGTTGCCGATTCCCACCACGGCATGGCTATCCATCAGCACAAGCTTGATGGCCGCCCGGCGCTGGCGAGTTGCTCGATACACATAGTCCACGTCGAACGCATCGGACAAAGGCTCCACGCCCAGTCCCCGAAGCAGCGCATGCTCGGCCGCATTGCGCCCCAGCCACAGCATGGCGCCAAAGCGGCGGGGGTCATGAAAACGCATGGCGAGCGAACCGAATGCGATGTCTACGTGGTCGTGCTTTGCCGGGGGCACGCTGGGATCGACCACGCGCAGACTGCCCGACATGCCGAGATGTATCAGTAGCTGCCCATTACCGAAGTCCAGCAACAGGTATTTGCCGCGGCGTCCGATGTCGATGAGAGTACGGCCGACAATCTGCTCGGCGAGATCGATTGATACGGGGTACCGCAGCGCCGCGTTGCGCACGACCACGCAGGTGGCAACGCGTCCGCGCAAGTGGGCCAACAGGCCGCGACGGCTTATCTCGACTTCGGGAAGTTCAGGCACGGCGGGCTCGATTTGAACTGGCGTTGTTGGGGGGCAATATGATGCGTGGCACGCTTGCTGCCGGCACGAAAACTGCCTAACATGGATATCACCACTCAGTCCCCACTATAAATATCGCTTTCGAGCGCATTCGCGTGCACCCCCAACCCACTACCAATCCGCGCCTTTCCTCAACCCGTTTGCGTTTGCTGGCTGCCGCCTTGGTCTGCGCGGTGGCCGGCGGCTGCGCTGCCCTTGCCAAGGATCAGGCTGGTGCTCAAGGCTCCGACCCCTCCACCTCGGAGGAGGGCAGCGGGAGTGCCGCGTCCGCGCGGCGGGTCGAGCCGCTACCGAAGCAGGAGCTTACCGGCAAGATTCTGTACCAGATCATGGTTGCCGAAATTGCGGCGCAGCGCGGCGAGGTGCGGCTCGCTTCCAGCGCTTACCTCGATCTGGCGAAGACTACACGCGACCCGCGCATTGCCCGCCGCGCAGCAGAACTCGCTCATTTTGCGCGCCAGAACGAGTCGGCGCTTGAGGCCGTGCAGCTTTGGATCGAGGCGGATGCCGGGTCGGCCCAGGCGCACTACATGTTGCTGGGACTACTGGCACAGGCCGGAAGGTTCGGCGAGGTTCAGGCCGAAGCGGTGAAGATTCTTGACATTGAGCGCAATGACCAGGGCGGCGCACTTCTGCGTATTGGGCGACTGGTATTGCGCACTGCCGACCACGCGCGGGCAAGCGCGACGGTGGACCGAATTACCGACCCCTATTTGAAGTTGCCGGAAGCGCGCATGCTGCGCGCCCAGGCGTCGTCGGTTGCTGGAGACACCGCGCGCGCAGTGGCGGAAGCGGACACTGCTCTGGCCCTGCGCCCGGAATGGGAGCAGGCGCTCCTGTTCAAGGTGCAGATTCAGCAGCGCGATGACCCGGAGAAGGCGCTGGAAAGCATGCGCCGCTATCTTGCCAAGCACCCCCAAGCGCGGGATTTGCGACTGCAGTTTGCGCGCACCTTGGTGGGCGAGAAACGCTACACCGAGGCCCGATCCGAGTTCCAGAAACTGTTGTTGGATTTCCCAGACAACAGGGAAGTTCTTTTTGCCGTTGGGGCGTTGTCCTATCAGCTCAAGGACTACGCCCTTGCGCAGAGTAGTTTCGGCAAGCTTACGGATGAGGATTTTGCCGAAGCGGATGCTGCCCGGCTTTACATGGGCCAGATTGCAGAGACCCAGAAACGCTTCCCTGAGGCCATCGCCTGGTATGGCAGCGTGCGTCCAGGCGAGCAGTACATCGCTGCCCAGGTTCGCCAAGCCCAAGTACTTGCGCAGCAGGGCAAGGTGGAAGACGCCCGAAAGCACTTGCGCGCGATAGCATCCGCCAATCCGCGCGACCGGGTGCAACTGGTCCTGGCAGAGGGCCAGATCCTGCGCGATGGAGGGCGGCACAAGGAGGCGCTCGAAGTGTTGGACAAGGGCTTGGCTGCCGAGCCCAACCAGCCTGACCTCCTCTACGACGCGGCCCTCGTGGCGGAAAAGCTGGGACGCATGGACCTTCTTGAAACCCATCTTCGTCGCCTGATCCAGGTCAAGCCGGACCACGCCCACGCCTACAATGCTTTGGGCTACTCTCTTGCGGAACGCAACGAGCGCCTTGCCGAAGCCGAAACGCTTGTCGCCAAAGCCTTGCAGTTGTCGCCTGACGATGCTTTTATCATGGATAGCATGGGATGGGTGCTGTACCGGAAAGGAGATCTGAAAGGGGCTGTCGGCTTTCTTGAGCGCGCCTATCGTAATCGTGCCGACCCTGAGATTGCAGCCCATCTGGGGGAAGTCCAATGGATGATCGGACAGCGCGATGCCGCCACCCGGACTTGGCGCGAGGCGGAAAAGGCCAACCCGGACAATGAAGTCTTGAGTGCCGTTATCAAACGTTTTCTGCACTGAAACCGGATGGATCGACGTGCCTTTGTGGCGGCCAGCGTTGTTCTGCTGCCGGGGTGTGCGGCCATGGGCTTGCCTGCGAGCCCACCGCCAGAACGCCCATCGCGAGCCTCCATCCGGCAGTTTGGACTGGTGGGACGCTTGGCTCTGCGCAATGGTGTCGAGAGTTTCGTCGCCAACATCGATTGGCACCACGTTGCAGACGAGAGCGAGCGACTCCTCGTGATGTCTCCGCTCGGCCAGGGATTGGCGGAACTCGGCGCTGACCGCCAGGGCGCCTGGATCGATACGGCGGACCACAAGCGTTACGCTGCAGCCACAGTGGATGACTTGAGCGAGCAGGCGTTCGGTGCTCGACTGCCGCTGTCACGTTTACCGTCGTGGGTCTTGGGCAGAACCGCCGGTTCCCAGGTTGACGGGATGGTTCTCGACAATCTGGGACGGCCCACGAGTTTCGTCGAGGCGGGATGGCAAGTCTCTTACCCTTCCTACGAAAGTGGGGCGCGCGACGCTCTGCCGTTGGCGATACGGCTAAGTCGCGATCCCCTGGATGTTCGTCTGAAAGTTGATCAATGGAATCTGCTGCCCTGATTGAGTGGGGGCGCCCGTTGCCGGCGCCAGCCAAAATTAATCTCTTCCTTCATGTCGTGGGTCGTCGGCCCGATGGATACCATTTGCTGCAGAGTGCGTTTCGTATTCTCGGCCACTGGGATCTGCTGACATTCCTGCCGCGGCGCGGCGGCAAAGTGACGCGCGAGACCGGATTTCCCGGCGTGGCCGAGGATGACGATCTGTGCGTGCGTGCGGCGCGCCTGTTGCAGCGCGAAGCGGGCGTCAGCACCGGGGTGAGTATCGAACTCGAAAAGCGTTTGCCCCTGGGGGGAGGTCTAGGCGGTGGGAGTTCCGACGCCGCCACTACCTTGCTCGCCCTGAACAATCTGTGGGGTGTGAACTGGTCGCAAGAGCGCTTGGCCGAGCTGGGATTGCGTCTCGGCGCCGACGTACCGTTCTTCATTTTCGGCCGCAGCGCGTTTGTCGAAGGGGTCGGGGAACGTCTGCAAGCCCTTGATCTGCCGCCGAATTGGTACCTGGTGGTCGAGCCGGGCGTGCAGGTGCCAACCGCCCAGATTTTTGCCTCGCCAGAATTGACACGTTCCACGAAAGCCATCAAAATAGCGGACTTTTCAGGGGCTTGGGATGCAGGATCGCTTCACAATGATCTGCAACCCGTGGTGTGCATGCGTTATCCCGAAGTGGCTGCGGCGCTGGACTGGCTCAGTAAGTTCGGAGAAGCGCACATGACCGGTTCCGGGGCGTGTGTTTTTGCGCCTTTTGCCACTGAAGGCGCTGCGCGGAGCACACTGCATCAGTTGCCTGTCGGGTGGCGCGGTTGGGTGGCTCAGGGGCTGGATATTCATCCCCTGCTGCAATAGTGATTTTGGGGAGTCGCCAAGCTGGTTAAGGCACCGGATTTTGATTCCGGCATACGAGGGTTCGAATCCTTCCTCCCCAGCCAGAATTGATCGACGGGCAGGCGCATAGCCTGCCCGTGTTGTTTCGAGCTACCAGTTTTCGCAAAGCATACGGGGCGCCCATGGCTTACGACAGCCTCATGGTATTCACCGGCAACGCCAATCCACGCCTCGCAGCAGATGTGGTTCGCCGCCTCAACATCTCCCTCGGGCGCGCCACGGTTGGGCGTTTCTCCGACGGTGAGGTCAACGTCGAGCTTCTGGAGAATGTGCGCGGCAAGGACGTATTCGTCCTCCAGCCCACCTGTTCCCCGACCAACGACAACTTGATGGAGTTGCTGATCATGGCCGATGCGCTCAAGCGCGCTTCGGCCGGGCGCATAACGGCGGCGATTCCTTATTTCGGTTACGCCCGTCAGGATCGTCGCCCGCGTTCCGCCAGGGTACCCATTACCGCCAAGGTGGTGGCCAACATGCTGCAGGCGGCGGGTGTCCAGCGCGTGCTGACAGTCGATCTGCACTCGGACCAGATCCAGGGCTTCTTCGACATCCCCGTGGACAATATCTACGGTACGCCCATCCTTCTCGGCGACATCTGGAAGCAGCACTACGAAAACCTGCTGGTGGTTTCGCCGGACGTCGGTGGCGTGGTGCGCGCCCGCGCGCTGGCGAAACGCCTCGAATGTGATCTGGCCATCATCGACAAGCGCCGGCCCAAAGCCAACGTCTCCGAGGTGATGAACATCATCGGTGAAGTCAAGGGTCGCACCTGCGTCATGCTGGACGATCTCGTCGATACCGCCGGCACGCTGTGCAAAGCTGGCCATGCGCTCAAGGAGCATGGCGCTGAACGCGTCCTCGCCTACTGTACGCACGCCGTTCTGTCGGGCAATGCCGTGGCGCGTATCACCGAGTCGGAGCTTGACGAACTGGTCGTCACCGACACCATCCCGCTACGCGAGGATGCCCGGGGCTGCAAGAAAATCCGCCAAGTTTCCATCGCCGAACTGATGGCGGAGACCATGTTGCGCATTAGTAACGAGGAGTCAGTCAGCTCGCTCTTCGTCGAATAGCCGAAGCGCGGCACACAGGCCCGATGGCCGTGAAGTGCCATGCGGTGCTTGCCTGTTCCCTTTTCAAACGTTTTTCAATCACCCGTCTGGTCGCGGATGGGTACAGTCTAGGAGCAATTACATGAGCAATGAATTCAATGCCACTTCTCGTGGTGAGCAGGGCACCGGAGCGAGCCGCCGCCTGCGCCGCACGGGGCGCATCCCCGGCATCGTCTATGGGGGTGGGCAAGAGCCCAAGGCCATCTCCCTCGACCACAATGAGCTGTTCCACAAGCTAAAGCTGGAGGCGTTTCACGCTTCCATCCTGTCCATGAGCCTGGATGGTGCCGTCCAGCAAGTGCTGCTGCGCGATGTGCAGATGCACGCCTACAAACCCCTGGTTCTGCACCTCGACTTCCAGCGCGTGGATGCTACGCACAAGATCCACACCAAGGTGCCGCTGCACTTCGTGAACGCCGACCTTGCTCCTGGCGTAAAACTGCATGGCGGCATCGCCAGCCATACCATGAACGAACTGGACGTGGAGTGCCTGCCGGCCGACCTGCCCGAGTTCATCGAGGTCGATTACAAGGAACTGGGCGTCGGCGC
>JBAWHH010000469.1:0-2076 GCA_049593715.1 Rhodocyclaceae bacterium | reverse complement strand
GCCCACGAATGGCTGAGCTGGGCGCTGCTGGGAGCGGTGGTCCTGCACGGAGTTGCGAACTGGGGCGGCTTCAAGCGCCACTTCGGCGCGCTACGCGGGCAGGTGCTGATGGGGGTGTTTGCGCTGGTGCTGGGATTGAGTTTCCTCGGTGCCGGCGAGGGGGGCGAACCGCCGTTTGCGCCGCCCATCCGTGCCCTGGCAGGGGCGCCCCTGACGACGCTGGCCGAGGTAGCCCGGATGACTCCGGAGCAGTTGCGGGAACGTCTGACTCAGGCTGGGCTGCAGCCGGCATCCGACCAGCAAAGCCTGAGCGATCTCGTCGGTTCCGACATGCGCAAGCAAGTTCCCCTCCTGGGGACGCTGCTCGCCGCGGCGAAGTGAAATGGTGCGTTGTCAAACCAGCGCCCCATGGACGTCGAGCCCCGTTCGGGGCTTGGCGGTGGGGCTCGCACTGGCCCTGCTGGGCGGCTGCGCCTTGATGCCGAGACCGGAAAGCGGCACGGCAACCGCAGCGGTCGTTCCCGTCCCCTCCGCCTGGTCGCAGTCGGATGCGGCGATCCGGCCGACCCCCGCCGGCGCGGAACTGGAAGCGTGGTGGCATCGGCTGGGCGACCCGATGCTCGACCAGTTGATCCGCGAAGCCATGGCCAGCGCCCCGGATCTGCGCACGGCCCAGGCGAAGCTGCGCCAATCCCGGGCGACCCGCGACCTGGCGGGCGCCAATCTCTTTCCCAGCCTGGAGGCTTCGGCCTCGGCGAGCCGCTCCATGACCGGCACCAAGGCCGGCGGCAGCGGGAATTCGCGGACTTTGTACGCTGCCGGCTTCGACGCCAGTTGGGAGCCATCGATCTTCGGCGGCCTGCGCGATGCCGCGCAAGGGGCCGAGGCGGACGCGGCGGCGGCGGCCGCATCGCTCGACGCGACAAGGGTTTCCCTGGCCGCCGAGGTGGCCCTGGAATACGTCAGCCTGCGCGCTTACCAGCGCCGTCTGGCTATCGCGGCGGCGAACGTGGCGAGCCAGGTGGAGACGCTGCAGATCACCGACTGGCGTTCCCAGGCCGGTCTTGCCACGACCCTCGATGTCGAACAGGCCCGCACCAACCTCGAACAGACCAAGGCGTCGATTCCTGGCCTGGAGAACGTCCGCGCGCAAGCCGAGCATCGCCTCGCCCTGCTGACGGGCAAACCGCCAGCGGCCCTGCGGGACCGTCTTCGGGAGGTGAAACCCCTACCGACGGCACCCGGCGACGTTGCCGTGGGGGTTCCCGCGGACACGATCCGCCAGCGGCCGGACGTGCGCGCCGCCCAACTGACACTACAGGGGGAGATCGCCCGCACTGCCGAGCAGGAGGCCGCCCGCTATCCGAGTCTGTCGCTGAGCGGCTCGCTTGGCTGGCAATCCCTGAGCGCGGCGGCGCTGGGCGCGGGCGGCAGTCTGGCCCGCTCGCTGGCCGCCAGTCTGGCGACCACGCTGTTTGATGGCGGCCGCATCCGCAGCCGCATCGCCCGGCAGGGCGCCGTGCAGGAGCAGGCCCTCGTTGCCTACGAGAAAAGCATCCTCACCGCCCTGGAAGACGTGGAAAACGCCCTGGCCGGCTACGCCACCGGACGCCAGGCGGTGGAAGCGCGGCGCAAAGCGGCCGTTTCGGCGGCCAATGCCGCGACCTTGGCCCGTACCTTGTACCAGGCCGGGGCGACGGACTTCCAGAAAGTGCTGGAAACCGACCGTACCCGATTGACGGCCGAGGACGGCTTGGCCACCGCCGAGGCGGACGTCCTGGTCGCCGTCGTCAGCCTCTACAAATCCCTGGGCGGCGGCTGGCAGAGCGCCGCCCGCGGCGCGGACGAAAAATCATGAACAGCCCCCAAGCAACATCCCCCAAATTCACCCCCGAGTTTCTGCGCGCCGGCGCGGCCAATTTCCTCTCCGGCAAGGGCCGGTGGACCGCTGCCGCCGTCGCCGCGGTGATCGCCGTCGCCCTCTTCGCCATCTTCTCCAGTGGCGGCGGCCAACCCCAGGGCCGCTTTGTGACCGAAGAGGCAACAACGGGCAAGCTGGTGGTGAGCATTTCCGCC
>JBAWHH010000468.1:0-8390 GCA_049593715.1 Rhodocyclaceae bacterium | reverse complement strand
CGCGCGAGATCGGCGAGGTGGCCGGCTCCAGCGTGGAGTTGGCCGAGAAGGCGGGCAAGCTGCTCGACGAGATCGTGCCCTCGATCAAGAAGACGGCCGATCTGGTGCAGGAGATCACTGCGGCGAGCCAGGAGCAGGCCGGAGGTGCCGCCCAGATCAACGGCGCCATGAGCCAGTTGAGCCAAGCCACCCAGCAGAATGCTTCGGCTTCCGAGGAGCTCTCGGCCACCGCCGAGGAGATGAGCTCCCAAGCCGAGCAGTTGCAGCAGTTGATGGGCTTCTTCAAGGTCGGCACCAGCGGGTCTCAGGAGTTCGTAAGCCCGGCTACGCCAGCGAAGGCGAGGAAAGCGCCCAACTCGAAAGCCGCCAACGCCGAGGCCGCCATGTCGGACGCCGAGTTCGTGCGGTTTTGAGGAGAACCGGCTGCCAACACGCATCTGGCGGTGCAGTCGCCGTAGGCTCGGGACGAGGCAGTTGTCGGCGCATCCCCACCGACTGCCCCCAGGAAAGCGACTGACGATAGAGGATACCCGGCCGAGGGAGTTGCAGATGAGTTCTCTAGTTGGCAAAGACGGATGGGCTGCGGAACACCCGCTCAATGCTTCACGGGGGACACAGCTTTAGTTTTAAGTTCCAATAGTGACGGACGTAATCACACCAAGCCTACTTACATTGAATCGCAGCGAGAGACCAAATGATTGGATTGGACAAAGCAGCCAAACTAGACCCGATCAGGTCCGCCGCCGCGCCGAGCCAAAGGCTCTATCTGGCGGGCTCGGCCATCGGAACCACTCTGGGCGTCGCTACGATCGCGACCCACGGCATTGACCTGGCGAGCCTACTCACGGCAATGACCGTAACGGGCACGTTCGTGGGCTTCGGCCTCTGGGCCGGAAAAAATGCGCGGAATCTGGTCAACGCGGCGCAGCAGGAGGCAAACGCCAAAAACCGCGGGGAAACGCAGCGGACCCTGGCGAACCACCTCACCGCGGCGGACGAGGTGAAAGCCCGCGTCGTTCAGATCTGGTCGCGCCACATTGAGACGGCGCGGCTGCAGACGGAACAGGCAGGCAACGCCTTGGCAAGCCGGTTCTCGGGCATCAACGAGAAATTGGCAGCGGCGGAGTCGGCCGCAACCGCCGCGTCGGGCGGAATGGGGGATGGCGGGGGCGGCATGCAGGCCCTGATCCAGCAAGCCGAAAAAGAGCTTTCCGCCATCGTGGTGTCCCTGGATGAAGCGCTGCATAGCAAAGACCGCGTGCTCGATCAGATGCGCGAACTCACCCAGTTCACCGGGGATCTGAAGCGCATGGCGCAGGATGTGGCTGAGATCGCTTCAAGGACCAACCTTCTGGCGCTCAACGCGGCGATCGAAGCGGCCCGTGCCGGCGAGGCCGGGCGCGGATTCTCCGTCGTCGCCGACGAGGTGCGCAAACTGTCCAACCTTTCCGGGGAGACGGGCCGGCACATCAGCGAAAAGACGGAAATCATTGCCGAGGCAATGAAAAAGACGCTGCAGATGGCAAACGAATCGGCCCAGCAGGACGACGTGGCGCTCAAGCATGGCGAAACGGCCATCCACGATGTCGTCAGCGGCTTCAATAGCGCGGCGGAACAGCTCAGCGCATCGACCCAGATTCTCAAGCAGGAGAGCCGCGGGGTGCGGGACGAGGTGACTGAGGTGATGATCAATCTACAGTTCCAGGACCGCGTGAATCAGATCCTCGGCCATGTGACCGACAACATGGCGCGCTACCGGCAGTTCATGGACGAGCAACGGGCCCGCATTGATGAAGGCCACTTGCCGGAGCCTTTTGCGATCGACGCGTGGCTGGAAGAGATGGAACGTTCCTACACGACAGAGGAGCAGCGCCAGAATCACACCGGCGGGCAGAGCAGCTTGCCGCAGGAATCCGAAATTACATTCTTCTAGCATTCGAAACGGCGAACACAGCTATGGCAAAAACAATCTTGATTGTTGACGATTCCGCCTCCTTGCGGCAGGTAGTCAAGATCGCCCTCAACAACGCGGGATACGACGTGGTGGAGGCCGGCGATGGCAAGGAGGCATTGACCAAGCTCGACGGCACGCGCTACCACCTCATTGTCAGCGACGTGAACATGCCCAACATGGACGGCATCGCCCTGCTCAAGGCGATCAAGCAACACCAGACCTACAAATTCACCCCAGTGCTGATGCTCACGACTGAAGCTGGAGAGGCAAAGAAACAGGAGGGACAAATGGCCGGAGCCAAAGCCTGGATCGTCAAGCCGTTTCAGCCGCAACAGTTGCTGATGGCGGTCTCCAAGCTGATCATGCCCTGAGCCAAGGGCCCCACCCGGAGCAGAGCGAGGGCCCAAATGGACGATGCAACGCTTTCCGACCGCGAGTTCGCCAGCTTTCAGAAGCTGATACACGGGATCACCGGCATACACTTGGCGCCCGCCAAGAAGGCCTTGCTTTGTGGACGGCTGGCCAAGCGGCTGCGCAGTCGAAATCTGCGCTCCTACTCGGCGTACTTCGATCTAGTCAGTTCCGGCAAGGATCCCTCCGAACTGGAAACCTGCGTCAACCTACTGACGACCAACGAGACCTATTTTTTCCGGGAAGCGAAACACTTCGACCTGCTGCGCAACTCCATACTTCCCGCGCGCAAGCTTGGGTCGACTTTTCGCGCCTGGAGCGCCGCATGTTCCAGTGGCGAAGAAGTCTATACGCTGGCGATGATACTTGCCGACGTGCTCGGAATAAACGGGCCCTGGGAAATTCTCGGATCCGACATCAGCACCGATGTTCTCGAAAGGGCCGCTCGCGGGCATTACCCGATGGAACGCGCGCAGAACATTCCGCCGGAGATGCTTAAGAAATTCTGTCTGCGCGGCGTCGGCGACCAATCGGGTACCCTGCTGGTGGATCCGGCGCTGCGCAAACGGGTTCGCTTCGCCCAGATCAATCTCAACAACGCGCTGCCGCAGATTGGCGACTTCGACGTCATCTTCCTGCGCAACGTGATGATCTATTTCCAACTAGACGTCAAGAAAGAGGTCGTCGCCCGCATTGTGCAGCGCTTGCACCCCGGCGGCCACCTGTTCATCGGCCACTCAGAGAGCCTCAATGGCGTCAACGATTCCCTGCAAGCGCTGATACCAGCCGCCTACCAGAAACCCTCCCGGTGAGTGCCCTTCTTGATCTGTCGAGGTTGCCGGCAGGTTCACCCGATGTGTCGGCTGAACGCCAGACCATCGATATCTTCTTGTCTCCGGGGGAGTTTTTTTTTGGCGATGAAGATACCCGCATTCGCACCGTACTGGGATCCTGCGTTGCGATCACGCTTTGGCATCCGCGGCGGCGCATCGGGGGCATGTGTCACTACATGTTGCCCTCCCGCGGCCAAGGCCGCTCGCACCAACTCGATGGCCG
Organism: Rhodocyclaceae bacterium; assembly: GCA_049593715.1. GTDB lineage: Bacteria > Pseudomonadota > Gammaproteobacteria > Burkholderiales > Rhodocyclaceae > JBAWHH01. The sequence continues at coordinate 4,969 of JBAWHH010000468.1, read as the reverse complement.
CTATTGCGACGAGGCAATAGCCATGTTCCTGCGGGAAACGCGGGGCACGCGCACCTTGCCGGGAGAATACGAAGTCAAAGTTTTTGGCGGCGGCAACATGTTCCCACACCGGCACCACCACCTACTTGACGTTGGCCGCCGCAATGCAGAAACCGGCCTGGACCTGTTGAGCCGTCACGGTTTTCACGTCAAGGCAAGACACCTGGCCGGATCCGGGCATCGCAACGTCGTGTTCGAGCTTTGGAGCGGCGACGTTTGGATGCGCTATACCGATGCCGCAGGCGCGCACTTGGGGGAGAAATGAGCACTATCAAGGTCATGGTCGTCGACGACTCGGCCGTTGTACGGCAGGTCACAACAGCCGTGCTGGCTGCCACGCCAGGTATCCAGGTCATCGGCTCGGCGGCCGATCCGATCTTCGCCCTGGAACGAATGAAGGCGCAGTGGCCCGACGTCATCATCCTCGACGTGGAAATGCCTCGGATGGATGGCATCACGTTCCTGCGCAAGATCATGGCCGAGCGGCCCACCCCGGTCGTGATGTGTTCATCACTCACCGAAAAGGGTGCGCAGACAACGATGCAGGCGCTCGAAGCCGGAGCGGTGGCAATCATCACCAAGCCCAAAATGGGCGTCAAGAATTTCCTCGAAGACTCCCATGAGGATCTGGTTCGCGCCGTCCGCGAGGCGGCCCAGGCGAATGTGGAGCGACTAAAGGCCAGCACAATACTGGCGAAGAAAGTCGCCCCAAAACTCAGCGCCGATGCAATGTTGCCCGCCGGGGGACAAGCGATGGCCCAAACCACGGAAACGGTCGTCGCCGTGGGCACCTCGACCGGCGGCACCCAGGCACTGGAAGTGCTCCTCAGGCAGTTGCCCGCAGTGTCGCCAGGCATGGTGATCGTGCAGCACATGCCTGAGAAATTCACCGCTTCGTTCGCGGAAAGGCTGAACAGCATCTGCCAACTCGACGTTCGCGAAGCAAAGAACAACGAGCGCGTCATCCCGGGCCGTGCTTTGATCGCTCCGGGCGGCAAGCACATGCTGTTGAAACGCAGCGGCGCCCAATACCACGTTGAAGTGGTGGACGGTCCCTTGGTCAACCGCCATCGACCGTCCGTGGACGTACTCTTCCGTTCGGTGGCGAAGTTTGCCGGCGCCAACGCCTTGGGTGTCATCATGACCGGAATGGGCGACGACGGGGCGGCCGGACTGCTGGAGATGAAGAACGCCGGCGCTTTCACCTACGCCCAGGACGAAGCGAGCTGCGTGGTTTTTGGTATGCCCAAGGAAGCAATTGCCCGCGGCGCGGTTGACGAAATCGTGCCCCTCGGCGATTTGGCGCGCCGGGTGCTGGGGCGAGCCACGCGCCGCTGACGAGTTCGGCTTTCAGCCCCGACTGCGTTGGTAGTTCGAGGTCCGCGCGACCCGAGCCTAGGCTTGGAATTTCCTTGGGCGCGGCCGGCAACAGAGCCCCCCAAGGGAGCCCATGAAGCGCGATTCCTCATCGAAAGAGGAAACATCGTCGAAGAGCGCTGCCAACGCCAATTCGATCTCGGCCGAGCCTGGGCTATTGCCAGTTCACGGCCCAGACCTGCGCCGTCGGTCCATGAGATTGGTTCCAGCATCAGTGTCGCAAAGGAGCGACCTATGCGGACGAATGATGCCCCGCGCCATCTCCGTCCAATGTACGATGAGTGACATTGGGCCTTCTCGGGCTCGGCGGGCTACGCTGGGCCGGCAACATGGATTCCACGAAAGGGGTTGCGAAGCCATCGCGGGTCAGGGTGGGCAGCATGCTCCGATATCGAACGTACGCGGAAGACTCCTGAAGCAGATGCACTACTGTTTGCGGGTCACCAATTGACGACAGTCCTCGTAACCGGCGCATCAGGATTTGTCGGGCGCGTACTATGTCGTCGTCTGGTCGAATGCGGCTGCATTGTCAGGGCGGCAACGCATCAATCGGCATGCGCAACGGGGTGCCAACTCGCTCCCATAGGCAGCCTCGACGGAAACACCGACTGGTCCGGCGCACTAGCCGGTGTCGACTGGGTGGCACATCTCGCCGCGCGCGTCCACGTCATGCGCGATGAGTCAAGGGATCCGCTCACCGAGTTTCGCCGCATCAACTTGGCGGGGACACAAAGGCTGGCTCAGGCGGCCTCACGGGCAGGCGTGCGCCGACTCGTCTACCTGAGTTCGATCAAGATTCACGGCGAGAAGAGCGGCGACGTGCCGCTCTCCGAGGAAGATGTGCCTGCGCCTGCGGAACCCTACGCTATCTCGAAATGGGAGGCGGAAAACGCTTTGCGCCGAGTTTCGCGGGATACGGGACTGGAGGTGGCAATACTGCGGCCACCCCTGGTCTATGGGCCCGGCGTGAAAGCGAATTTTCGCGGCCTCATGGACCTCGCGGCGACCGGTGTTCCTCTGCCATTCGCAAGTATCGATAACAGACGGACTTTCATCTACGTGGAGAATCTCGTCGACGCAATCGTGCGATGCGCTAGCCATCCCGCAGCAGCAGGCAACACCTTCCTAGTTGGCGACGGAGAAGACATGTCCACTGCCGAGTTGGTACGCAGACTCCGGGGCGCAATGCACAAACCGGCGAGGCTGATCGCGCTAAGACCATCCGTCCTGCGGGCCGGTGCCGCATTGCTCGGGCGAAGCGCGGCGGCCTCCAGGCTGCTGGACTCGCTCCAAGCCGACATCACGAAAATCCGCACCCTGTTATCCTGGCAGCCACCATTTACAGCGGAACAAGGATTGCGTGTGACCTGCGAGGACTATCTCTCTTCCCTTGCCGCGAGCCATCGAGCACAAGATCGCCAATCGACTGGCGTCTCTTTCTAAAAAGGCCGAAACGCCAAGTGCAAATTTCCTCCGCTCAGCAAATTCAGAGTCATACAGCCCGAAGCAGTCTCCCTTGACACGTTCAGCGCACTCTCCCGCTCCAATGTTCCGAACTCTTGCGAAAAGGTCCTTATCGCTGGGCCTATACGCGCTTGATCGCGGCAATACGCGCAACTCACCAGGCCTCATCGTCCCAACTTACCATCGCATCTCCGACCAGCCTGATCCGTCCGATCCACTCAAAGTCTCCGCATCGATGTTCGAAGAACAGTTGCGCTTCCTGGCAGCGAACTTCGACATCATTTCCTCCGACGATTTGCTCAAGGCACTCCAAGGCGCTCACCATTTGCCCACCAGAGCGTGCCTGATTACCTTCGATGACGGTTGGCGAGACAACTTTACCGCTGCTTTTCCAGTGCTCAAGCGCCACCGGATCCCCGCTCTGATTTTCCTCAGCACCGATCTGATCGGCACCGGCAAACATTTCTGGCAGGTGCGGTTGCGGCGTCTATTCGACCTCCCCCATCTAGCCGCGGGATCCCCCGCCGAATTACCCGCCGATTGGCACGACTTCCGATCTCGCTTTGCGGCAATAAGCCAGCTTTCCATGCGAGAAAAGAGCCTCGCGATCAACGATTTCATCGAATCCTTGAAGCCGTCTCCGGTTTTCTGGATCGAAGCCGCGTTAGCGCACATCGAGAAGATGAATGGGTTTCCGCCAGAAGATGATCAACCGACAATGCTCGGATGGGACGAGGTAGAGGAGATGGCCGCCTGTGGCATCACCTTTGGATCCCACGGCAAGAGCCACGCTATATTCACCCAACTGCAGGAATCCGAACTACACGAGGAACTCGGGGGCTCGAAGAGAATCCTCGAGCAGAAGCTCGGACGCTCTGTGCATTTTCTCGCTTATCCTAACGGCAATCATAACGAGCTGATTGTCCAGACCGCCATGGATGCCGGCTATCTGGGCGCATTCACGTGTGTTACCGGCAGCAATACCGATCTCGCGGTACCCCTCGAACTGAAAAGAATCAATATTCGGGAGGACTCAGGCTTTGGTTTTCGGTCCCGCTTTTCGCCGTTGTTCTTTCGAGTCGAACTGTCGGGCGCTCGACTTCGGGCTAAAGCGATTTTCAAACGCTGACGTGCCCGCCATTGCGATATTCGGCTATGGGTCTTTTGCGCTAGCCAGTTTTTCGATGGTCGACACTATTCACCCCTTGATCGGTGCCCATTGCTCCCAGCAGTACCCGCTGGCACCGGCGTATCCTCAGCATATGGCACACTTTCAATGGCAAACGGTAAGCGACAGCAATGAATACTAACAAGATAGCGGGCAACGCACCGCCAGCAGCCAATACCGTAAGGATCTGTACTAGCTCGGATGACGACGCCTGGGATGCCTATGTCGCGGGCAACCCTGAATCTTCGCTGTACCATCAGTCCGCTTGGAAACGTGTCATCGTCACCAGCTTCGGACATGAAAGCATCTATCTGATGTCTTTCGACCCGGCGGGCCAGTGCAACGGCGTCCTACCTTTGATCCATATTCGTAGCTGGCTTTTCGGTAATTTCATCAGTTCACTGCCATTTTTCAACTATGGCGGTTTATGTGTGGATGATCCAGCGGCCTCAGACGCCCTCCTCGCCTACGCAGCGGATTTCGGCAAATCTAGCGGAGCCTCCTATATCGAAATCCGCTCGACTAAGCAACTCGATATTCCTCTACCTTCGAAGACAAACAAAGTCTGCATGAAACTCAACCTGCCTCCCAACGCCGAGGAGTTGTGGGCCCGTTTTCCTTCGAAACTCCGCAGCCAGATACGCCGGGCAGAAAAAGAGGGAATGACTGTCCGCATAGGAGGAATCGAGCTGCTGCCGGCCTTCTATGAAGTTTTCGCCGAGAATATGCGGGATTTGGGCACCCCCGTTTACGCCAAGAGCTTTTTCGGGAATATTTTCAAGTATTTTTCCAGTTCTGCTCGCATCTGCGCCGTTTTCGATTCCAAGCAAAAACCGGTGGCGGCCGGCTTTCTTCTTGGATTCCGCAAAACCATCGAAATTCCCTGGGCCTCATCGCTAAAGGAAGCCAATCGCTTCAGCC
>JBAWHH010000467.1:0-4531 GCA_049593715.1 Rhodocyclaceae bacterium | reverse complement strand
AGGTGGCGCTGGTGGTCGGCAATCCGTCCACCGAAGGCTTTGCCGCGGCTTTCCCCGGCAAAGGCGGCGCGGGGGATCCGCTACCGCTGCCGGGTGCCGAATCCGAAGCCTACGCCGTGAGCCGGATACTGCGCGGGGCGGGGTATCACTTGGTCGAGTCGATCGGGCAGGATCAGCGCGCCGTGGACATCATCAACCGCCTGTTCCAGCGTCCCTATCGCATCCTGCACATCGCTGCCCATGGCGAGTTTGAAGCCCGGGGCCCAGACGGGAAACCGCGCGGTGGCGTCGTACTCTCCGACGGCCTCATGCTGACGGCGGCGGAAATCGGCCAGATGGAAGTGGTGCCGGATCTGGTATTCCTCAACTGCTGCCACCTTGGCACGATCGACGACAAGCCGGTGACGCGCGGCGTCGAGTACAACAAGCTGGCGAGCAGTGTGGCGCGGGCGCTGATCGAGATGGGTGTGCGCGCCGTCGTGGCCGCCGGTTGGGCGGTGGATGATCGCGCCGGGCAGCACTTCGCGGAGGTGTTCTACCGCGGTTTTATCGAGGAAGGAAAACCGTTCGGCAAGGCGATCCACGAAGCGCGGAGGGATACGCACGGCGCTTTCGGTTCGACCAATACCTGGGGAGCGTTCCAGGCTTACGGCGATCCAGGGTTCCTGATCGATCCAACGCGAGCCCGCGAAGGCGGCGGCGGGGAAGCAGGCAAGTTTGCCGCGCCCCCGGAACTGCTCGATCAGCTCGATCAGTTGCGCGAACGCCTGAAACGCCCCGGCGGCCGCAAATCCGAGACCACGCTGCGGGCGTTGCAGCGTGAGATCGGCGCGTTGTTGGCGCGCGGCCCGAAGAGCTGGGCCGCGCGGGGCGACGTTCAGTATGCGATCGGCCGCGTCTATGCCGACATTGGTGACGAAGGCTTCGCCCTCGCCTGCGACTACTACTTGAAGGCAGTCGAGCGAGAGAACGACGCCGGGCGCGTGCCGATCAAGGCGATCGAGCAGCTTGCCAACATGGAGACGCGCGGAGCGACTCCGCCCGGCGACGCCTCGGCGGTGGAGCGGGCCCTGGATCGGCTTCACCGCCTGGTGCAGGCGGTAGCTTCCGTCCCGAATGATGATTCGTCCTGGACGCCCGAACGCTGCGCCCTGGTCGGCAGCGCCTGCAAGCGACTGGCGGCGAAGATGGCGGAGAAAGTGGCCGCGGCCCCCGAAGAACGCCAGCGGCTGGTTAGGAATGCCCTGGAGAAAGCGCGGGACGCTTATCGGGGCGGCGTTGGCAAGCCGAAGACGCCCGAGTTCAACCCGTACTGCGCTCTGAACCAGTTGATGCTCGACGCGTTGCTGGGCGACCCGTGCGACAACCGCCTGATGCAAGAGGTGCTCGACGCCGCACGGTCCAGCTACCGGCAGACCCACGACTATTGGAGCGCGATGATGCCTGCGGACGTACGCCTGACGGAGGCGATTTTCGATGGCACGCTGGCGGGTGGCCCGCCGGCGCAGGACGTCATCGATTTGGTGGTGGAGGGATACCGTCTGGCTCGTGGCGCGGTGCTGGAAGACGCCAAGTCCTGGGACTCGGTGGCCAATCAGATTCGCGTCCTGGGCGGGTTGGCGGATGGGCTTGACCGCAAGGGGCTCGCGGACAACCTGCACCGGATCGCGGCGACTCTGCAGCCGGCAGACAGCGAGCCGCCACCCGGGCCGGAGGAACCGGGAAACCCGGCGGCGCGCGTTGTGCCGACGCAGGCGGGCCCGAACGAGCCCCCCACTGCGCCGCGCCGGGATGATGCCGATCCGCCCGCCGATTCAGCACCCCGCAAGAAGCCGGGGAAGGGAGCCGGCGCCAGCGGTAAGAAAAAGCGAGAGGCTTAGATCTGTTTACGCGCGCCGAACACCGGGCGCTGCACCGGCCAAAGGCCCCGCAAGCCCGCGCAAGGGGGCCCGGGGCTGAACAGCGAAGGCCGGCGAGCCGGTGCCGGCGGCTGTCACTGATCCGAAGCGGCAGCCACCGGCTCCTCCGGCTTACCCGGCAGGCTGCCGGGTGCGGGCGCCTTGGCTGGTTCTGGGGCGGCAACGATCTGCACCGGCAAGGGCCGGGCGCTGTCCAGATGCACGTCCCGTTGGGGGAATGGCAGGGCGATCCCACTTTCGCTGAAGCGGGTCTCGATCATGCGCCGGACGTCGCTCGCCACCTGCCGCGAGGCCACATCCGAGGAGGCGAGATTGAGCCAGTAATACACGCCGAACATCAGCGAGTCCGGCCCAAAATCCTCGAACAGGATCTCCGGCTTCGGGTCTTTCAAAATTTTGCCATGGCGGTCCACCACTTCGTTCAGCAACTGGGTCACCAGGCGCACCGGTGAACCGTAGGCCACCCCCACTTTGACGCCGAAACGCACTTTGGCGCTGGTAAGCGTCCAGTTGGTGAGGTTCTGCTCGATGAAGGTGCTGTTGGGAATGATGGTTTCGATGCCATTCACGTCGCGCAGGGTCGAGGCGCGCAGGCCGATGTTGGTGACGGTGCCGCTCACGCTGGCCACCTGAAGGACGTCGCCGGGACGGAACGGCCGCTCGCCGAGAATCATCAGCCCGCTGATGAGGTTCTTGAGCATGTTCTGCATGCCGAAGCCGACACCGATGGCGACCGCGCCGCCGAGGAAGGCGAAGATGGTGAGCGGTATCTTGACCCAGGCGAGGATCGCAAAGAACAGAAGGATCAGGGCGAGTACCAGCACCCAGCGGCGCACGGTACGGGCCTGGGCGGCTTCTTTGCCGAATCGTCTGACGGCGACGCGCTCCCCATAGCGGGCGAGATAGAGACTGGCGGCCACGCCGATGAGGAAAAGCACGATGGCGATGCAGACTTTGCCCACCGTGACGCTGCGCGTGCCGGTGATGGTGCGGCCATCGACCTGGATCGTGTCTTCGACGGCGAGCAGCTCGTAATTCCACACCGCCCGAAGCGTGCGCCCGGCAATGATCCACTGATCCTCGGCGCGGTCCTTGAGGGACTGCTGGTCGCGCTTTTCGTCGAACTCGGCCAGCATGCGCTCGGCAAGCAGATCGGTGGCGTCCAGCACGGCGGAGGTGCGGCGAAAACCGGCGGCGCGGTCGACGAAGGTCTTCTGCAGGCTGCGGAGGTGTTTCTCCTCGGTTTCCTCCGGTTCCCGGCTGAGGCGGATGTCCACGTCTTTCATCCGGGCGTCCAGGACCGCGACCTGCTGCGCCAGATACTTCTTCAGGCTGCCCAGGTAAGCCTGGGTGCGGCGAACTGCCTGGATGGCATCCAGCCGCGTGGCGGCCGTCGGTTCGCCGTAGGCACGGAAACGCGCTTCCCACAGAGCCTGGCGGATGCGGATGGTATCGCCGCTCTGGCGCAGGTTTTCCAGAACGCTGCCGGCCGTTTCTGACTGCTCGGCCAGCAGGTCCGCCGCCCGTTCCAGCGGCTGCAGTTCTTCCGCGATCCGCTGCGTGCTGGCGGGGCGGGCGGCGGCGAGGCGCTTGCGTGTTGCGTCCAGAGCCTGTCTGCCGCTGTCCGCCGCCTGGCGTCGCCGGGCGTATTCCTGTTCCGCGAGCGCCGTCTCGCGGTCAGTATCCCGCCGTTCCGCGTCCAGGGCGGCATGAATGCGCTCCAGGTCGTCCGCCTTGAAGTGAAAACGGGCGCTTGCCACGTCCCGCTTTTTCTTCAGCAATGCGATGCGCAGCTTGGCGTCGGAAATCTCTTCTTCGATGTATTGGCGAGTGCTTTCCAGCCCGGAGAGAATGGTTTGGTCGGCCCTAACCTGCAGCCGTGCCAGATCGCGCCGCCACGCCAGCCGTTCGGCTTCCGCCGTACCCTTGGGTTTCTCGGTCGCTTCGTCGAGTTGGCGCAGCTGGGTTTCGGCTTGCTTGAGGTTGTCGACGATGCGTTCGTTGAACTGCTGGATCACTTTTTCCCGCGACTCCAGGGCCGTCAGGGCTGTTTCGGCAGAGAGTTGCTGATCGCGCAACGCGTCCACGAGCAGGATGGAATAGGGGGCGGGCGTGTCGAAACCGGACCACGCCTTGAGGGCTGCTTCGCTCGCGGAGCGGCGCTTACGAGCCTCCGCTAGCTTCGCCAGATCGTCGATCTGTTGTTCCAGGCTGCGCACGATGATGGCGGTGCTCCAGCGCCGGTCCTGCAACTCCCGCGGATCGGTTGCGGCCGGGGCGCCTTCGGCTATTCCGCCCGGTGCGTCGAGGCGTTCCAGCGTGGCGCGGTCCTCGTTGAGTTGGGACTGGACCCGCTCCAGGAACTCCTTTTCGCTCGGGGGTTTCGCCGCCTGCGCTTGCGGCTCTTTGGTCTGGCCGGGCAAGCCGGGAAGGCCGGGCACCTGGGCGAAAACGGACAGCGATAGCCCGACCAAGACGAGAGCTGCGAAGACAGTGAAGCCATGCGGCGCTTGTCGTCCCTGGCGGCCGGTGAGGGCGGGGATCTTCATCGATGGGCGATTCGGAGGGCGGCGGGATCGCCGGTCGCCCCGGATTTTACCCGGCTGGCGGAA
>JBAWHH010000466.1:0-6734 GCA_049593715.1 Rhodocyclaceae bacterium | reverse complement strand
CGCGCGAGATCGGCGAGGTGGCCGGCTCCAGCGTGGAGTTGGCCGAGAAGGCGGGCAAGCTGCTCGACGAGATCGTGCCCTCGATCAAGAAGACGGCCGATCTGGTGCAGGAGATCACTGCGGCGAGTCAGGAGCAGGCCGGAGGTGCCGCCCAGATCAACGGCGCCATGAGCCAGTTGAATCAGACCACCCAGCAGAACGCTTCGGCTTCCGAGGAACTCTCGGCCACCGCCGAGGAGATGAGCTCCCAGGCCGAGCAGTTGCAGCAGTTGATGGGGTTCTTCAAGGTCGGGTCGGAGACTTCGCATCACGTCGCCCACCCGACGCAAATCAGGACCAAGAAATCAACCAAGGCGCGGGTGCGCGATACCCGAGCCAGCGTCACCACCGAGGATTTCGTTCGGTTTTGAGGCCGACTGGCCGGGGCGGCCCGCAGTGTTTTGTCGGAACAGGTGTGCCGTGGCAATTGGCATCGATCGCGCCGACATGAGGGATGCTGCCAAACGTTAATCGAACCATGGAGGCGTTGAAAGTGGCGGATGGTCTCCTTATCCCTTCTCGGCAAGGCTTGCTTGGCGGACCTGGCGAGTTGAAGTCCGGCGGCGGTCAATCAGCGGCGAAACCCACCTTGCCCCGCCTTGCCGCAGTGCCCGGCATGGCTGCCGAAACGACAAACCGGCCTCAGGTCATAGAGATCTACCTGCAGCCCGGGGAGTTCTTTTTCGGAGATGAGAATACGCGGCTCAAAACCCTGCTTGGTTCGTGCGTTGCCATCACCATGTGGCATCCCGGCAAGCGTGTCGGAGGCATGTGCCACTACCTGCTGCCGAGCCGGGATAAGGAACACAGCGACGCATTGGATGGGCGATACGCGGACGAAGCGCTAGGACTTTTCCTGATCGAAATCGCCCGCTCGGGCCTCCCTCCCCATGAATACGAAGTGAAAATATTCGGAGGCGGCAAAATGTTCCCCGACGTCGGAGGCCTGCGAAAACTCGAGGTTGGCGCCCGCAATGCCGCTCACGGCCTGCGCGTGTTGTCCGGGCTCGGCTTCAAGATCAAGAGCAACCATCTGAACGGCACCGGCCATAGGAACGTGGTCTTCGAGGTCTGGTCGGGCGACGTCTGGCTGCGCCACAGCGAAGCGGTTCGAGATGAATAGATAGTCGGGCCGTGGCCTGCTTGCGCCCGCCACCCTGCGGTCTCGAGCAGAAACCCGCCCCATGGGTCGAGAATTGCTCCGCGACCCAGATGTCCCGCCGTTCCCGCGCTCCCGCGTCGCAGTACCTCCAACTCGCCCCGACTTCTCCACAGCCTGTCAGTCCGTCATGCGACGGGTAGGACGGTTACCGCGACGCGCCGCCAATCGCCCGACGCGGCGAACTTCCCGCCGCGCCGGGGATCCTCAGCGCTTGGCCACGTGCCACACCCCGCCGACTCCGTCGCCACTGGCGTCGCCGGGTTTGCGGTCGCCTGCCCAGCGGTAAAGGGGGCGGCCCTTGTAGGCCCACTGGCGGCGCGCGTCATCGCGCACAACCAACGCGAACTCGCCCATATCTTTCGCCGCGTCCGACGCGATCAGGGGCGGCCAACTGTTGACGCAATCCCCGTTGCACGCACTTCGCCCATTGCCCGCCGGATCCTTGTCGAAAACGTAGAGGGTCATCCCATTCGAATCCGTCAGAAGGTCACCCGCGAATTTGACCGCCGCGGGAACGGTCGCGGCAGCCTTCACGACGTTGCTGGTGCTGCCACCGCCGTAGCTGTAGTCCTCTCCATAGGACAGCGGGCTCGCTGAAACGAACGCTACGGCGAGCGCTGCGGCGACCATTGATTTCCGATCCAGTCCCTGCATGACAAAACCTCCTAAGTGATTGATGATGTACCTCTACCCTTTCATCGACTGCACGGCGAGCCGGAAGAACCGGCCGCATTCCCGGCGGATTTCGATACCGGCTTTTTTGTAGACACATGTTCTGGAGATCTGTTACGCAAGCCCTGGGCCAGGCCCTCCATAGACTGAAAACTATAATTGGTTCAAGTAGTTGCCATCGAACCAGGATAAAATGGCGGGAGTTCAAGGGTGCGACGAAAATTGACTCTGGACGAGCATCACGCGACCGGGGTCGCCGATCTGTCGCTGTGGATTGAGGCCGGGGCGGTCAGCGGGACGGCCGGCGAAGGGTGCCCGGGACACGGGGGCTGAAGGGCCGCTCGAAAAACCTAATCATCGTCGCCGGAAACGCCCGGGGCCCTGCGCCGGGAGAGCCGCTTATTGAGGGCCTGGCGCGAGATGCCCAGCAGTCCGGCTGCAACGCCCTGGTTGCCGTCGGCGCGGCGCAATGCTTCGGCGATCAGCGCCTCCTCCGCCTCGTCCAGCGTTGGAAGCTGTGCTGGGAAAGCGTTGACGAACAACGAGCCGACGCCGTCTTCGGCCGCTTCCAACGGCTGCAATGGCGCATCGCCGGCCATCGCCTCGCGGAAGCTCTGCAGCGAAAGGATGGAGCCCTGGTGACGCGCTACGGCATCGAACACCATGCCTTCCAACTCCCGGACATTGCCCGGAAAACCATATGTCCTCAGCAACTGGAAAAGGGCCAGGGGAAGGGACGGCACCGGTTTCCCCAACGCGGCGGCCGCCTTGTCGACGAAATGATTAACGAGCAGGGAGAGGTCGCCCGGACGCTCGCGTAAGGGCGGCAGGTTCAGGTGATGGGTTCGCAGCCGGTAATAGAGATCCTTGCGGAAGGTCCCGGAAGCGACGTTCTTTGCCACATCGCAGTTGGTCGCCACCACGACGCGCGCCCGGCTCTGCCGCGGCCGGTCCGCTCCTAGCGGATAGAAGGTGCCGTCCTGCAGCAGGCGCAGCAGCTTGACCTGGGATGCTGCGGTGAGGTCGCCGATTTCATCCAGAAACAGCGTGCCGTCATCCGCCGTCGTGACCAGCCCCTCCCGCGCACGATCGGCGCCGGTGTAGGCGCCTTTGGCGTGGCCGAACAAGGTGTCGGAGAACATCGTGTCGTCCAGCCCAGCGACGTTGACCGACACCAAATCCCCGGGACGCCGCGACAGCCGATGGAGTGCGCGCGCAATGAGTTCTTTCCCGGTCCCGGTTTCCCCGGTGACCAGCACCGGCTGTGGGGACGGACCCACCGCTTCGAGATAGCGAAAGATCGGCTGCATCGCCGGGCTGCGGGTGACGATCTCGGCAAATACCTCCGGGTGCGAAAGCTTTTCCGCCAGGAAGCGGTCCTTGAGGGCCAGCACCTCCATGCGCAGGGCGCGGATCTCCAGGGCGCGCCGAACCGAGGTCACCAGCCGGTTCTTCTCCGCCGGCTTGACCAGATAGTCGATAGCGCCGGCCTGCATGCAGTGAACGGCCGTATCCAGGTCATTGGTGGCCGTCATCAGTATCACCGGCACATCGGGATGATCCGCCGCCACCCTTTCCAGCAGGGCTTGGCCCGAGACATGGGGCATGGCGAGATCCAGAACCAGAACACCCACCGGCTGCTTGGCCAACAGGGGCAACACCTCGCGGCTGTCTTCGAGGGTGAGCACCTCCGCGAAGCCGGAACTGCGCAGCACGACGCTGGCGCTATGCAGCAACTGGGGTTCGTCGTCCACCAGCACCACGGGTAAAGCATCCCCGCACGGGGCACTGCTCGGCAGGTCTTGAGGCATGGTTGTGGGCCCCTGATTACGCTGCGGCGGTGGCCGCACCGGTGACGAGATCGCGATGGGACATGCAGTGGGGAAACGTGACCCGCGCCCGCGTGCCCCGCCCCGGTTCCGAATCGAAGTCGAGGCGCGCCCCGTGGCTGCGGACCAGCGAGGCGGTGATGGCGAGGCCAAGCCCGGTCCCGCCGCTGTCCTGTTTGGTGGTGAAAAAGGGATCGCACAGCCGCTCCAGATGTTCCCTGGCGATACCGACGCCTTCGTCCCAGACCTCCAGGATCGCCCTGCCCTCGTCATCGACGCGGGTGGACATGCTCACCGCGCGTTCCCGATCCGGCAGGGCCTCGACGGCATTCGCCAGCAGGTTCACGATGACCTGCTCGATCTGCTGGGGATCACCGCGCACGGGGGGCAGTGACGGTGCAAGGTCGAGTTGGAAATGCGCCGTGCGCTTACTGACGAGATGGGCGAGCAGGCGCGAGGCGCGGCCCGCCGACTGATTTAGATCGAATGTATCGTGCTTCCCCGGAACCCTCGGCCGGGCATAGTCCTTGAGGTCGGTGACGATGCGTTCGATGCGCAATGCCGCGTCGTGCACGTCGTGCAGCAGCGTACCGATCGTCTGCCTCATCTCCCCGTAGGGCAAGCCCCCGAGCATGAATCTCGCATTGCCCCGGGCGTGGTCGTCGAGAATTTCCACCGCATCCTCCCAGGCTTCCGCCAGCACCCGGGAGTTGAGGAGCACCACCTGATTGGGGTTGTTGATTTCGTGGGCGACACCGGAAACCAGGGTGCCCACGGCAGTCATCTTGTTGGCCTGGATCAGTTGCAGTTCCTGTTGCCGGGTGCGTTCCTCCAGCCGCTTGCGCGGTCCGATGTCGCGCATGATGATCGCCAGGAACTGGCCATCCGGCGTCGCCCAAGTCGATATGGAGATCTCGAGGGGGATTTTGGCGCCATCCTTGTGCAAGCCGATCATCTCGACCGTGTCGGCGAAAAGGCCTTCGCCATCGCCCTTCACCCACTGCCCGAGGGTTCGGATGCACTTCGCGTGGGCGCGCTCGGGCAACAGCGTGGTGAGCGGCATGCCGAGGACTTCCACCGGCTGATAGCCGAAAACATTGGCCGCGCCGGCGTTCCAGGAGACGATGTTGCCGCCATTGTCGATGGACATGATGGCTTCCTTGGCCGAATCGGTGATCGCGCGCAAGTGCTCTTCGCTGGTGCGCAGGTCCGTTTCCGCCTGCACGCGCTCGGCGATCTCCCGGTTCAGGCTCTCGTTGGTCGCCCGCAGCGCCACGGCGTTGGCGCGCAGCTTGAGGAACTGATAAACCAGATAGGCGAGCAATATCACCGAAACCCCGTAGAGCAGGTAGCGGTAAATCTGCGCCCGCGCTTCGACGCGCCCGGAATGCTGCAGAACCGCTTTCTGCAGGGCGCGAGTCTGGGCCGTCGTCGCCCCGCCGATGATTTCCCGCATCAGCGCATCCACCCGCGGCAGGGCGTCGAGGATCAAACGTCCGTGGGAGAACGGCAACGGCGATTCTTCCTCGGAACCCGCCGTCTTCGACAGGCGATCGAGCACGCTGCGGATTTCCATTCCAAGTTCGGGGCCGGGCGTCTGCACAAAGCGCAGCAACAGGCGCGACAACTCCAGCACCTGATCCCCCACGGCCTTGCTGGCGCCCTGGCGGGTTTGCATGAGTGCCTGCGAGTGGCTGAGATAGGCCAGCGAATTGCGCAATAGGGCGTTGTCCGACTTGAAGTAATCGACCTGAATCAGCTTCTCCTGGGCCGCCCCGGCCAAAGCGTCGACGCGCTCGCCGAGCATCACCCGCGCGGACGGGTCCGACGCGGTCTGACTTTGTGCCCGCAAGGTGGCGACGTCCTCGCCGAGTTGCTGGCTGGCCAGGACGAGCGAGTCGTAGTTCGGCAGCAAACCGGCGCGCGCCAGAAGCACGTCCCGAGTCAGCTCCGCGTCGTGCAGGTCGAACGACTGCAGGGTCCAATACATCCTGCTGCGAAGGTCCAGATCCGGGCTTCTGCTTTCAAGCAGAAGGTAGGTCAGCAGAGCCAACAGCCCGGCGACGAAGGCCATGGGCCCCCAGGCGAGGCGTGTCATTTGCCCGCTGCCTCGGAAACCGCGAGGGGTCGGTCCTGGTATTCCCCGGTCAGTGTGTGGAGAAAGCGCACGATGGCGCCCAAATCCGGTTTGCTGAGTTTGCGCCCGAGCTGCACGCGCGCCATGGTTTCCACGGCGCGCTCCAGGGTGGGCGCACGCCCATCGTGGAAATAGGGTGCGGTGATGGCCACGTTGCGCAGGCTGGGCACGCGGAAGACGCGATAGTCGCGATCGATCTTGGTCAGCCGGTACCTTCCCTGGTCGAGGGCATCCCCCGCTCCGCGGCCATCGTTCGGGTCTTCGAAAACGCCGAACTTCTGAAAGAGATTGCCGCCCACATTCACCCCCTGGTGACAGGCCACGCAGCCATAAGACTTGAACAGCTCGTAACCGCGTTTCTCTTCGCTATTGAGGATTTCCCGTTCGCCCCGCAGGTAACGGTCGAACCGGGCATTGGGCGTGATCAAGGAGCGTTCGAAAGTCGCCAGTGCCGACAGCACGTTTTCCCGGGTTACGCCGTCGGGAAAGCTGCGGGCAAACGCCGAGCGGTAGCCGGCATCCGCATTGAGCTTCTGCAGCAGGTTGGGCCAGTTGGCCCCCATCACGTCCGGGTTCGTGATCAACCCGTTGGCGTGATCTTCCAGCGTGCGCGTGGCACCGTCCCAGTTGAACGCTGCATTCAGCCCAACGTTGAACAGCGTGGGCGTATTGCGCAGGCGGGGCCGGCCATCGATCGCCAGGGACCGCGGCAGACCATCGATGCCGCCCTTATCCAGTGGGTGGCAACTGTCGCAGGAGCGGGAATCGTTGCCCGCAAGCCGCTTGTCCTTGAATAGCCGCTCGCCCAGCGCAACGCGCCCTGCGTCAAGGGAAATGCTCAAGGGAATGGGGGCGATCGGCTCGTTCGGCTGGACAGCCTGCATCGGCACCACCG
>JBAWHH010000465.1:0-8352 GCA_049593715.1 Rhodocyclaceae bacterium | reverse complement strand
GGCGATGTCGATGGGCGGCAGCCCGCGCTGGCTGTAGTCGGCGAAGAAGGCTTCGCTGGTCTGGCGGTGGTGGGTGACGATGGATTCGACGCCGAAGCGCTGGAAATGCTCGCGCACTTTGCGCGGGTTGTCCCACTGGGAGGTGCCGCCAATGGTGCGCAGGGGCCCGTCGGTGAGCACGGAATAGGACGGGTCGACGAAGGTGAGCTTGCCGCGGCCGTTGTCCTTCATCCCCAGGGCGAGGCAGACGACGGAGAAGCCAAAGCCTGAGCCGATCACCACCACGTGTTTCGGCCGCAGGGTGCGCACCAGACCGTAGTAGAGGAAGCCGAAGCCGAGATTGAGGGATTCGGCTTCCTCGTGGTGTCCGAGGGGCCGGGCGTGGCGGAAGATGTCGGCCAGCAGGCCGGGATCGAGGCTGAAAGGCGGCGCGAGGACGGGTTTACGTTCCAGCATGGTCGGTCGGGATGTTTTCGTAGGTGAGTGGGACCGCCGAGGCGGTTTTGGTCGGCGCGGGCCGAGCGGGAGTGCCCATCCCGGGCAGGGGATGACGGGGGCGGAGCGCCGGCATGCCGGTGCTCAAGCCGGGTGGCGTGCAGCCCGGCCGTCTTTCAGGCGTGCACGCTGGAGGGCGACGAATTCCAGCAGCCCCCAAAGCAGGAGGCCGGCAACGGCGCGCAGGAGAGCGGGGGCGGCTCGGACAGGGGTCGATTCCATGCCGCGCAGGCTAGTACGGCGATGTTACGAGGCGCTTTCAGTTGCGTGACAAGGCACAGAGCTTGGTCCGTTCGGGGTTTGGGGTATTGGTGCGGGAGCGTGAACGCCGGCTCGGGGTCTCGCTGATTTTGTGCATTCGATCGCGGCGGCTGCCAGTCCGCCGCCTGCTCCAGAGCCTTGTTTTGTTATGATTCGAACGATTAAACCTGAAGCGCCGGCAAGCGGCGCGTTGCGCCCAGCGATTGGGCTCTTTCGTTCATATATGCCAGGGCACAACGATGGAACGTGAGGAAGAGTTGGCCATCCTCTTCGCGGATATTTGCGGAAGTACTGGCGTCTATCGCGCGTTGGGCGATGTACTGGCTCACGACATCCTGGCGAGCCGGATCGAGACGCTGATCGCGGTCACCCAGGATTTGGGCGGCAAATTGGTCAAGACGCTCGGCGACGAGGTAATGACCACTTTTGCCAGTGCAGATGCCGCAATTGCCGCCGCGGTCAGGATGCAGGAGATGATCACGGGCACCCTCGTTTCGGAGGGGCCGCAGATCAAGATCCGAGTCGGTTTCCATTTCGGCCGCGTACTCAGCGATGGACCCGATATTTTCGGCGAGGCGGTGAACATCGCCGCGCGCATGGCGAGTCAGGCCAAGGCGGGGCAGATCGTGACGACGGCTGCCACTGTGGCGCGCATGTCGCCTCAGTGGGCGTCGCGCACGCGGCGCGTCGAGACAAGGGACGTGCGGGCCAGGCGGGAACGCGTGGATGCTTTCGAGGTGGTTTGGGAAGGCGGCGATGTTGTCGAGAGCGGCGACGCCGTGGCCTCCGCTTACCGGCGCGCGGGCGGCCAGTTGTTGCTCTTCGCTCCTGGGGGACGGATTGAACTGGGTGAAGATCGTCCGAGCCTGACGGTCGGTCGCGCCGACGGCAATGACCTGGTGTTGAAGCATTCCGCGGTGTCCCGCCTGCACGCGCGATTCGAATTCCACGACGGGCAGTTCTTGCTCATCGACCAGAGTTCCAATGGCACTTACATCGTCGCCTCGAGTGGCACCAACACCTACCTGCGGCGCAACCGTTGCGTGCTGTCCGGCGCGGGGACCATCGGTTTTGGTACCCCGTCGATGCAGGCTTCGCCGGTCGCGGTGCGCTATGAGGTAAAAACGGTGTCTGCCCGCGCGCCGGAGCCGGTCAGCGGAGCAGGCTGAAACGCGGGATAGGCCGCGGCTGGTTCAGGGGCTATGCCGTTTCAGCGCCCATTCGACGTGTTCCCTGACCAGGCTTGAGGGATCCGTCCGCCGCGCGGTGAGTGCCGTGATGACCTCCGGCGTGCCGGGGGCGTTCCCGAGGCCCACCGCGAGGTTCCTCGACCAGCGCTCGTAGCCGATGCGGCGGATCGGGCTGCCGGCGAGCCGGGTATCGAATTCTTCGGCCTTCCAGCAGAAAAGGTCCGTCAGCGAGGCGCAATCCAGTCCGTTGCGAACGGCGAAATCTGGATCGGGCGTCGTTGGCGCGAAGCGATTCCAGGGGCAGTACAACTGGCAGTCGTCGCAGCCATAAACGCGGTTGCCGATCAATGGGCGCAGCTTTTCGGGAATGCTGCCCTTCAGCTCGATGGTGAGGTAGGAAATACACCGTCTGGCGTCGACGCGGTAGGGGGCAACGATGGCGCCCGTCGGGCAGGCTTCCAAACAGCGCCGGCACGTGCCGCAGTGGTCGGCGATGGGCGGATCCGGCGGCAGCGGCAGGTCGGTATAGATTTCGCCGAGGAAGAACCACGAGCCGGCTTCCCGGTTCAGCAGCAGGCTGTGTTTGCCGCGCCAGCCGATGCCGCTGCGGGCGGCGAGTTCGACTTCCAGCACCGGGGCGGAGTCGGTGAATACGCGGTAGCCGAACGGCCCGATGGCGGCTTCGATGCGTTCCGCGAGGCGCCGCAAGCGCGCCCGCAGCACCTTGTGGTAGTCCCGCCCCGTCGCATAGCGGGAGACGTAAGCGCTGGAGGGTTCGGCGAGTTGCGCTGCCGCGCCGGCTGCGACTGGCCAGTAGTTGAGACGCGCCGAGATGACACTCAGCGTGCCCGGAACCAGTTCCCCAGGCCGCGCCCGGCGCAGCCCGTGGCGTGCCATATAATCCATGTCGCCGTGGTAGCCGGCGGCCAGCCAGTCCAGCAGTCCTTGTTCGGCGTCGGCCAAGCCGGCAGCCGCGATGCCCACGGCGTCGAAGCCGAGTTCCCTTCCCCAGTTCTTGATCTGCGCCGCCCGCCCGGCCCAATCCAGCGAGGTTGTCTCATGTCCCATCCGTCCGATCAGACTGTTCCGGCCTTGTCGCAGCCTTTGACGGACGAAGCGGCAACGCTGGATTTGGGCGCGGCACTGGCCGCTTCGATCGTTCCGAAGGCGGTGGTACATCTTTTCGGGGATCTGGGGGCAGGGAAAACCACGCTGGTGCGCGGACTGCTACGCGGATTGGGTTTTCGCGGCAATGTGAAAAGTCCCACCTATACATTGGTCGAGGTTTATGCTATTTCTAATTTGAAATTGCATCACTTTGATTTTTATCGTTTCAGCCAGCCGGAAGAATACCTGGATGCAGGACTGGACGAGTACTTCGAGGGCGACGGGGTGTGCTTGGTCGAATGGCCCGACCGGGCAGATCCCTACGTTCCGGCGCCCGATCTGCGCATTGACCTGCGGATCGCGGGCAGCGGGCGAGCGGCTCATCTCGAAGCATTCACCCGCGATGGGCAGACATGGCTAAGCGCACTGCTGGGGTGCCTGACGCCGCCCGAATCGCCTCCGCACTGAACCGGCGCGATTTTCTGCGCTGCGCGTCGGCAACGCTGGCCTTGCTGGTGAGCCCGGTGGGCCGGGCCGCGGGCGCGAGTGTGCTGGCGGTGCGGGTATGGCCGGCGGAAGAGTACACGCGGGTCACGCTGGAATATCAGAACGCCGTCAACTTCAACCAGTTCATCGTCAAGAACCCGGAGCGCCTGGTCCTCGACCTCGAGGGGATGGAACTGAACAGCGTTCTGCAGAGCTTGCCGGGCAAGATCGCGGAATCCGATCCCTACATCAAGTTGATCCGCGCCGGCCGTTTCAAGCCCGGCTTGGTGCGCCTGGTGTTCGATCTCAAGACCGAGGTGAATCCTCAGGTTTTTTCGCTCAAGCCGGTCGGCGATTACGCCAACCGCCTTGTGATCGACCTTTACCCGGCCGTTCCCCACGATCCGCTTCTTGCCCTGTTGCGCCAGGCGGAACAGCAGGAAAAGGCGGCCGAGGCGCAGATCAAGCCCGACCCGGCCGAAGACGAGGAGGCTCGCAACAGCCCCGGCGCCGCTGGGGAAGGCGTGGTGCCGGTGAAGGAAGGGCGTCGTCCCGGCAAGCAGAAGGGCAGGGCGGGCAGCCGCGACGAGCCGGTGGTGACGCGCATGGTCACCATCGTCCTCGACCCCGGACACGGTGGCGAGGATCCCGGGGCCATCGGCGCGCGGGGCAGCCAGGAAAAGAGCGTGACTTTGCAGGTGGCGCGCCGGCTGAAGAAGCGCATCGATGGCGAACCCAACATGCGCTCGGTGCTGACCCGCGACGCGGATTTTTTTATTCCGCTGCACCATCGCGTGGCCAAGGCGAGGCGGGTGCGGGCCGACCTCTTCGTCTCCATCCATGCCGATGCTTTCGTCAAACCGACCGCTCGCGGCTCCAGTGTCTTCGTGCTTTCCGAGCGCGGCGCCACGAGCACGGCTGCCCGCTGGCTGGCGCAGAAGGAGAACGCTTCAGACCTCATCGGCGGCGCGAACCTCGATGTCAAGGATCCCCATCTCGCCCGCACGCTTCTGGACCTCTCCCAGACCGCCACCATCAACGACAGCCTGAAATTGGGCAAAGCCGTCCTGACCGAGTTGGGCGAAGTGAACACGCTGCACAAGGCGGCTGTCGAGCAGGCAGGCTTTGCCGTGCTCAAAGCGCCGGATATTCCTTCGATTCTGGTGGAAACTGCCTTTATCTCCAATCCGGAGGAGGAGCGGCGCTTGAACGACGAACGCCATCAGGAGGAACTGGCTTCCGCCATCCTGCGTGGCATCAAGCGCTACTTTGCCAAGAATCCGCCGCTGGCCAAATCCAAGATCGCGCGCCTGGATTGAGGTTTCGGCGCCCGCCGACAGTCGAGGCCGGCCGCCTTTGCCGGTATACTGGCAGGCTGTCTTAAATCGATCACCCGCATGCTGATTTTCCGCGGCATCCCTCGCGAGGGGCTGCAATCCACCGTTCTGACTATCGGCAATTTCGACGGTGTCCACCTTGGCCACCAGGCTTTGCTCGAACGGCTGGTGGCGCGCGCGCGAGGCGTGGGCCTGCCGGCGGCGGTGATGACCTTCGAACCCCATCCGCGGGAGTTCTTCGCCCCGGACTCCGCCCCTGCGCGCTTGGCGTCCCTGCGCGAGAAGCTGATCCTGCTGGCTGCGGCCGGCATCGATCAGGCATACGTTTGCCGGTTCAACGCAACTTTCGCGGCCCTCACCGCCAAGGATTTCGTCGAGGGTGTTTTGGTGCGGGGGCTGGGGGTGCGCCACCTCATCATCGGTGACGATTTCCGTTTTGGAAAAGGCAGAGTGGGGGATTTCGCGCTGCTAGGGCGGGCCGGTTTGGCGCATGGGTTCGGTCTCGAAGCAATGGACACTGTCGAAGTCCAGGGGGAACGCGTTTCCAGTTCCGCCGTGCGCGAAGCGCTTCAGGCGGCGGATCTCTTCCGTGCAGCACGGTTGCTCGGCCGCCCCTACAGCATCGCGGGGAGGGTGGTGCAGGGCCAGAAGCTGGGCCGTCGATTGGGTTTCCATACGGCGAACATACAGCTCCAGCACAACCTGCCGCCGTTGCTAGGGGTTTTCGCGGTGAGCGTCACGGCGGACGATGGGACGGTGCGCGAGGGAGTGGCCAATCTTGGGCTCCGCCCAACTGTGAGCGCCCTGCTCCGCCCATCGCTGGAAGTGCATCTCTTCGACTTCGAAGGGGAACTCTACCGTGCCCACCTGACGGTGAATTTTCTTCACAAGCTGCGCGATCAAGTGAAGTTCGAGAACCTGGAGGCTTTGTCCCGGCAGATCGCGTGCGACGTCGCCGATGCCCAGGCCTTTTTTCTCGCCGAGCAGCCGCGGCGCATCCTGAGCGCCTAGCGCCGGAGCAGCGGCTGAATGGTGATTCCGCACTGAAAGTGACTACATGGCCGATTACAGAAAAACCTTGAACCTCCCCGATACGCCTTTCCCCATGAAAGGCGATCTGGCGCGGCGTGAGCCGGGTTGGGTAGCGGACTGGCAACAGCGGCAGCTCTACCGCAAGATCCGCGAACGCATGGCGGGGCGGCCCAAGTTCATCCTCCACGACGGCCCTCCCTACGCCAACGGCGACATTCACATCGGTCACGCGGTCAATAAGATCCTCAAGGACATCATCGTTCGCGCCAAGACCATGGCGGGTTTCGATGCCCCCTATGTGCCGGGCTGGGACTGCCACGGCCTACCTATCGAACACGCGGTGGAAAAGCAGCACGGCAAGAAACTGCCTGCGGAGAAGGTGCGGGAGCTTTGCCGCGCGTTTGCCCGCGAACAGGTGGCGCGGCAGAAGGCGGACTTCATCCGCCTCGGCGTGCTGGGCGATTGGGACCGGCCTTATCTGACCATGGATCACCAGACCGAGGCCGATGAGATCCGCGCCTTGGGCAAGGTTCTGGAGCGTGGGTATCTCTATCGCGGGCTCAAGCCGGTGAACTGGTGCCTGGACTGCCGCTCCGCCCTCGCCGAAGCGGAAGTGGAGTACGAGGACAAGCATTCCGACGCAATCGACGTGGCCTTCAAGGTGGTGGATGTCGCTGCGCTGGGCAAGGCTTTCAGCGTGGCCATCGACAAGCCGGCCTACGCTGTGATCTGGACCACCACGCCGTGGACGCTGCCGGCCAACGAAGCCGTCTGTGCCCATCCCGATTTGGCTTACCAACTCATCGATACGGACAAGGGCCTGCTCGTTCTGGCGCGGGAACTGGCGGCTGATTGCCTGGCGCGTTTCGGGCTGGCGCCAGGTAAGGTTCTGGCGGAAGCCCAGGGCACGGCGTTGGAACACATCCGTCTTGCTCATCCGCTTTACGCGCGCGAAGTGCCTCTGATCCTCGGGCCCCACGTCACCCTGGAAGCCGGCACAGGCCTTGTCCACACGGCGCCCGCCCATGGTGTGGAAGACCACATCGTCGGCCAGCACTACGGTTTGCCGGTGGACAACCCGGTCGGCAACGATGGCCGGTTCTTCGAGGCGGTGCCGCTGGTGGGCGGCAAGAGCGTGTGGGAAGCGAATCCCGTGGTAGTCGAGCAACTGCGCGAGCATGGCACGCTGCTGCACATCGGCAAGGTCACCCACAGCTACCCCCACTGCTGGCGCCACAAGACGCCGATCATTTTCCGCGCAACGACGCAGTGGTTTGTGCGCATGGATGGCGAGGCGCCCCCAACGCTGAGGGAGGACGCCCTGGCGGCGGTGGGGGAGACGCGCTTTTTCCCCGCCTGGGGTCAGGCGCGGCTGCACGCCATGATCTCCAACCGCCCGGACTGGTGCGTATCGCGCCAGCGCAACTGGGGCGTGCCGATTCCGTTCTTCCTGCACAAGGAAACGCAGGAACTCCATCCGCGCACGGCCGAGTTGTTGGAACAGGTGGCGCAGCGCGTGGAACGCGAGGGTATCGAAGGCTGGTTCCGCCTCGATCCTGCCGATCTGCTCGGCGACGACGCCCAGCACTACGACAAGATGCGCGACACGCTGGATGTGTGGTTCGATTCCGGCACCACTCACTGGAGCGTGTTGCGGAGCGAATCGGATGCCGCGCAAAGCGGGGCATTCGATTATCCCGCCGACCTCTACCTGGAGGGATCGGATCAGCATCGCGGCTGGTTCCACTCGTCGCTGCTCACCGGCTGCGCCATCGACGGCCGTGCGCCCTACAAGGCCTTGTTGACCCACGGTTTCGTGGTGGACGGGCGTGGCCACAAGATGTCCAAGTCCAAGGGCAACGTGATCGCTCCGCAGAAGGTTTCCGATTCGCTCGGGGCTGAGGTCTTGCGGCTGTGGGTCGCCGCCACCGACTACTCGGGAGAGCTGTCGATCTCCGACGAGATCCTCAAGCGGGTGGTGGAGGCCTACCGCCGCATCCGCAATACCCTGCGTTTCCTGCTCGCCAACACCGCCGATTTCGATCCAGCGGTTCATGCTTTGCCGTCGGACCAATGGCTGGACATCGACCGCTACGCCGTCGCGCTGGTCCGGCAACTTCAGGCGTCCTGCCAGGCGGATTACGACAGCTACGAGTTCCATCGTGTCGTCCAGCAGTTGCAGAATTTCTGTTCTGAGGACTTGGGCGCTTTCTATCTCGACATACTGAAAGACCGTCTGTACACCGCCGGTGCCGACTCCCTTCCCCGAAGGGCGGCGCAGAACGCGCTCCATCACATCCTGCAGACCCTGATGCGACTGATGGCCCCCATCCTTTCCTTTACCGCCGAGGAAATCTGGCAGGTATTGGGCCGGGACGCGGAGGATTCGGTGATGTTGCATGGTTGGCACTCGCTGCCGGCGCTGGCGGACGAAGCGGCGGTCC
>JBAWHH010000464.1:0-14701 GCA_049593715.1 Rhodocyclaceae bacterium | reverse complement strand
AAGCATTTGTTACTCCTTCAGGGAACACGGCGAAATGCTGTGGGCGTTTCCAAAATAGCATCCCCCGCTGCCGGACACAATTTGCCTGTGCCCCCAGCAACGGCCTCGGGCAAGGCCAAATGGGCATATTGGTGCCCTTCCATCGACATGCGGATGCCGGGTTTGACCCGGGCAGGCGTAAAGCAGTATCATCCTCGCCCTGTTGGTCCGGAGAGATGGCCGAGAGGTCGAAGGCACTCCCCTGCTAAGGGAGCATACGGGCACAAACCTGTATCGAGGGTTCGAATCCCTCTCTCTCCGCCACCTCCAAGGAGTGTCCACATTTGCATAAAGGCTGCGGTTTCCTTAGAGGAAAAGCTTACCTCCGTATAGCAGTTCCCTAGCGTCCTAAACAGGCCGTGGTGTTCATCCATCAGACCGCTTGTTTTCCCTGCCTGGAACAGGGCCAACGCTCGCCATTACCAACAAATGCATTACCCGCCCAGTAGAAGGGATGAGCAGAATTGCCTCTGCTTTCCTGACTGCATGACTTTCAGCTGCGCCAGACGCCGAGCCTGGGCGCAGGTTTTGGAAGGGGTTGGTGTCGGGGACGATCTCGGCGGAGGACAGGTGGCGCGAAAAGAACCCGCAGAGGGTGGCGATTTCGTTGCGGCGGTTCTGCTCGGCGCGAATCATCGATGCCAGCGCACCCTCGTCCGCTGCCAGGCGGCCGGCACTGGCGATGACTTCAGCGGCGTCGCGCGTCGGGCAGCAACTCGGTGGATACCGCGATGTCGCGAGATACCGATTTAATCGCTCTGCCGTAGGCGGACGCTAACGCCTCGTAGGTGTTCGCGGTGGTTTCGGCGTTTGCGGCCGAGTGGCCCGTGTGCACTTCCGTACCCTCCCGTGACCGCAGTGACCACTGCGCCTCGATCGCTACCGCTCCGCCCAGCGTGGCCTCAATGCGCTGAATGTCCAGGGAAAGACGGTAGTCGGCAATGCTCGCCGCATTTTCCGTATAGGCGGAAACCTGAGCCTGCGGCATCAGTCGTGCGAGATTGAGCGATATGGCTCGCAAGATTTCGCCGCGCAGCGGCTGCGCCCAGCGATGCTCGTCGCTTACCTTGAGTTCATTTGGGCCGATCCTCACCACCATTTGCGGCCGGTCCACGGATTCCGGCACGGTCACTGGCCCAACGGCGAGGCTGAACACCGTACGCGGGACAGCCGATTCTGCCGGGGCAGGAGTACCCGGCGTGGCCAGCGTGTAGTAGCGGGCGGGCGGAGAACCGGCGCAGGCCGCGAGCATGATGAAACAGGGCAGGGCCAGCAGGGCACGTCGGAGCATCATGGTTCGCCTTTCTTGCCGCGGATGAGGGATTCCGGATGGCGTTCCAGGTAGTCGAGCAAAGTGCGCAGCGATTCCGCGGCGCGGGTCACTTCGCGCAGCGTTTCGCGCATGTCCTGTTGCAGAGGCGCGTCCGCGGCCAGCGTACGTTCGGCGGCCCCCAGGGTCTTGCGCGCATCGCTGATGGCGGCACGGGCTTCAGGGGCGATTTCCGTATCTACCCGCGTGACGAGTTGCTCGGTACGTTTCAGCGTCCGGTCGAGGGTTTGCAGCGCCTGACGCAGATCATTGCCAATGGCGTCGAACGGCACTTTGCCCAGTTTGCCGGCAATCTCGGTAAGAGTGGTCTGGAGACCTTCTAGGCTGCCCGGGATGGTCGGCAATTCCACCGGATCGGTGTCCCAGGCGAGTTTGGCCGGCGTTTTTCCGGGGAAGAAGTCCAGTGCCACATAGCGCTGGCCCGTCAACAGGTTGCCGTTACGCAGTTGCGCCCGCAGGCCCCGAGCGACCAGTCTGTCGAACAGGGCGTGGGGCTCGACCCGGCGCTGTTCGTCGGTGGCGCGGCGGTTTCTGGCGAGGAGGCGTTCCGGGTAAAGGCGTACGGAGACCGGCATGGTGAGATCGTGATTGACGGGATTCAAATTGACTTCGATGTCGGTGACTTCGCCGATGACGACACCGCGAAAATCCACCGGTGCGCCCACCGAGAGTCCGCGGAGGGATTCTTTGAAGTTCAGCACGAAATTTTCGGCAAGTGTGTCCGGGTGGGCCAGCGCCTTTGCCCGAGTCGGGTGAAGGGTGAAATGGGTTTCCGCCCGCGCCTCGGGGGAGTCCAGGAGTTCCTCGGGTGTCTGGAACGCGATGCCGCCCACCGCGAGGGCTACCAGGGATTCGGTGTTCAGCTTTAGGCCGGTGGCGTCCACGGTGAGGTCGATGCCGCTGGCCTGCCAGAAGCGGGTGTCGAGTTTGACGAAGCGGTCGTAGGGCGAACCGACGAATATGCGCAGCGTGACGCCGAACCCGTCCTTCTCGAGTTCAAAACCGACCACCTGACCCACCTGGACCCGGCGGAAGTAGACCGGCGACCCCACGTCGAGGGAGCCCATATCTTCACCCCGCAGCACGAACAGGCGGCCGGGGCGGTCGGCGCTTATCGTGGGAGGCGTCTCCAACCCGACGAAATCGTCGCGCCGATCGGCGGATTTACCGACATCGACGCCAATGTAGGATCCCGAGACCAATGTTGTGAGACCCGTCACGCCGCTCGCGGCGACGCGCGGTCGTACCACCCAGAAACGGGTGTCTTGCACCAGCAGCTTCGCTGCCTGCCGCGCCATCTGGGCGGTGGCGATGACGCTGGATCGATCTTCCGCGAGGGTGATGGTCTTGACGTCGCCGATATCGACGTTCTTGTATTTGATCTTGGTCTTGCCTGCTTCGAGCCCTTCGGCGGTGTTGAAGCGCAGCGTGATGGTGGGGCCGCTTTCCCAGACCGCCTTGACGGCGAGCCCGCCGCCGATCAGCGCGGCGACGATCGGCACCAGCCAGATCAGGGACGGCAGCCATTTTCGTTCCGGCAGGGCAAGGGCCTCCGGGATGTCGGGCAATCCTTGGGGAAGTTGCTCATCCGGCATGGTCGAGGGAGTCCCATATCAGTCGAGGGTCGAAGCTCCGCGCCGCCAGCATTGTCAGGACAACCACGGCGGCGAAGGCGAGGGCGCCCGGGCCGGCGTTGATGGTGGCAAGCGCCTGGACGTGGACCAGGGCGACGAGGATGGTGACGACGTAGATGTCGAGCATGGACCAGCGGCCCACCGCCTCCACCAGGCGATAGAGCCGGGCGCGTTGCTTCGGCTGCAAGGTGCTGCATCGCTGCACCGAAAGTACCAGCAAGGTCAGCGCCATCAGTTTGAGCAGGGGAACGAACACGCTGGCGATGAACACGATCAGCGCGAGCACCCAAGAACCCGACGCCCACAGGTATGCGACGCCGCTCATGATCGTGTCGCGCTGGCTGCCGAACAGAGACTCGGTTTCCATGATCGGCAACAGGTTCGCCGGCAGGTACAGGATTGCCGCGGCGACCAGATACGCCCAGGTGTTCAAGACGCTGTGGGGCTTGCGCGGATGCAGCCGCCCGCCGCAGCGCGGGCAGCGAAGTCCTCCCGGCCCGGTCCGGCTCAACATCCCGCAGGCGTGGCAGACGGCCAGCCCTAAGCGCATGGCGGTCACCGGTTTGTCCATCAGGGAATTCCCCACGGCGAGGCTGCCTTTGGCCTGACCGATGCGCCGGCCCCAATGGCCTCGGCGCGCGCCCATAGGTCCCGGTTGTCGAGGGCGGTGGCCTCCGCCGCCAGCAGCAGAATCAAGCCGCCGAAGGACCACAGCGCTATGCCCGGCTCGACGTTGGCCAAATGGGCGAGCTTCACCAGGGAGACGAGGACGCCGAGGACGAAAACTTCCACCATTCCCCAGGGCCGGACCGCATCCACGAACCGGAATACCGCGGCGAAACCCGCCGGGCGGTGGCCAAACTTCAACGGCAGCAGCAGGTAGGTGATGGCAGTCAGTTCCAGGGCGGGGAAAGCGATGGTGGTGAGAAAAACCAGCGCTGCAACCAGGGGCATGTCCTGGTCCCACAGGCGCTGCACGGCGCCGAGCAGCGTTACCGCGCTGCGTTGTCCCTGGATCTCGATGCCCACCAGCGGGAACGTGTTGGCCAGCAGAAACAGGATGCCGGCACCGAAGGTGAGCGCCAGGGTCCGGTCGAGGCTGCCATCTCTGCTGTGAAACAGGATGGCACCGCAGCGAAGGCATGAAACGGATGTGCCCGCGGCGGCGGGGGGCTCATGCTGAACCAAATCGCATTCTGGGCAGGCAACGAGAGCGTTTCGGGACATGGCGCAATCGTAACAGCAACGCCCGCTGATTCCCTTGTCCTATTGCGGGAATTGGCCGTGACGGCGCGAAAGAAACGGTCAGCTCAGAGCCGCGAGAGGAACAGGGCGGTCTGGTAGAAGGCCGCCGTCACAAGCCAGGCCAGCGCCAACGGCCAAGCGATCGCCAGGGCGGCGAAGCTCAGGCTGCGGGATTCCGCCCGGAGCGCGGCGATGGTGGACAAGCAAGGCGTGTAGATTAGCGTGAACAGCATGAAGCTGTAGGCCTGCAGCCAGGTCAACTGGTGGGCCAGGTGGGCCGTGAGCGCCTCACCTTCCAGGCTGTAGATCACGGCAAGCGACCCGATGACCACTTCCTTGGCGACGAAGCCGAAAAGCAGGGCGATGGTCAATTGGTCACTGATGCCGAGGGGGGCAAACACCGGATGCAGCCAGCGGCCAATCGTGTCGGCGTAGGTTTCTGCCCCGGCCGCGTTGGCACCCCAGGGGAAATGGGTCAGCAGCCAGACGACGATGACGCCCGCGACGATGATCTTGCTGGCGCGACGCAGGAAATGCATGACCTCCAGGCCGCCCCGCACCAGCACCTGCCGGGCGGTGGGCAAGCGATAGGGCGGAAGCTCAAGCACGAGCGGCTCGGTGGCCGCGAACTGCCCGCGGAAGGCCAGGGCAGTGATGATTGCTGCGGCGAAGCTGAACAGATAGAGCGAGAACAATACGACCGGCGCCTGATTCGCCGTGAACAGGGCGGCAATCAGGAATAGAAATACCTGCAGCCGCGCCGAGCAAAGCGAAAACGGGATGACGAGCATCGAAAGCAGCCGTAGCGCCCGAGAGCGCATTACGCGGGTTCCCATGACCGCCGGCACGTTGCACCCGAACCCCATCAGCAACATGACGAAACTGCGCCCGTCGAGTCCGAGCCGGGACATGAAAGCGTCGGTGAGGAACGCCGCTCGCGACAGGTACCCCGTGTCTTCGACGACGGCCATCATGACGAAGAACAGGACGATGATCGGTACGAATGCGGCGACCGTCGCCAGGCCGGCATAGACGCCTTCGAGCAGGAAGCCGGACAGGGCCGGCGGGGCGCCGGCCAGAAGCGGTTCGATGGCGCTCTCGCGCAAGAGATCGAAGCCTCCCTGCATCAGCTTTTGTAGCGGTGCGCCGAGCCAGAAGACCGCTTCAAAGAGCAGGAACATCACGCCGAAAAAGAGCGGTAGTCCCAGTACCGGGTGCAGCACGTAGCGATCGAGGCGATCGGTCCGCGCGTTGTTCAACTGCGTCGGCACGGATACGGAATGGGCCAGCACCTTCTCCAGGGTCGCTTCGATCTCGTCCTCAGGCGAAAAACTGGCTCTGGCCTTGTCCGGCGCTGCCGGTGTGCTGACCCGGAGCGTTTCCGTGATGGCCGCGATGGATTCCTTCATTCCACGGCCGTACTTGGCGCTGATCAGGAGTACGGGCACGTTCAGCATCGCCGACATCTTTTCGGCGTCAATGCGCACGCCCATGTTGTGGGCTTCGTCGGCCATGTTCAGTAGCAGCACGGCGGGGTAGCCGAGGTGCCTGAGTTGGAGCAGCAACGGCAACTGACGCGACACCTGGGTCGCGTTGGCCAGAACCACCACCAGATCGACCGCCGATTCCTCCAGGAAGTGGCGGACGACCTTCTCGTCGTCGGAAAACCCGTGTAGATCGTAAATGCCCGGCAGGTCGACGATCTCAACCATGTTACCGCCCAGGACGACTTTTGCCGCCATCAGGTCTACGGTGATGCCGGGCCAGTTGCCGACGCGCGCTGATGCGCCCGTGAGGCGGTTGAACAAGGTGGACTTGCCGGTATTCGGCATGCCAAGCAAGGCAATTCGCTTCATGGGCTTAAAGCGGCGCCACCAAAGAGGTCCGTTGCCGGAGTGGTGCGGTCAAGGCCGCTAAATCGCCAAGGGGTCAGGAAAGCACGTGGATACATGCGGCGTCAGCGCCGCGAATGATCACGTCGGTGGTGCCCATCCTTACGTGCAAAGGCCCTCTGAAGGCCGCGCGGCGAATCACCTCGATGCCCTGTCCACGACGAAATCCGAGGGCAGTCAGGCGCTGGTAGAGCCCGTCTACTGCATGAACTGCGGTAATCACGGCCTTGCGGCCTGACTGCAGGCTGTTGAGGGCGAGGTGTCCGGGGGCGGGAGTCATGGCCGATCTCTTGTTAAGAGTGATTCGCATTTGATTATAGGCCAATAGGTCGGATGGCGGAAGGGGCTTTTTGGCGGGTGATCGAAAGAATCCGACTTTGAGCCCGGCACAAGGTCGGTCCTGCACCGTGTAGCGAGGAAGGTGGGTATGCTTCCGCCTGAAGTAGGTGGGCAGGGGGATCTGGTGGCACCCGCCGCCGCAGCGATTTTCAGAGGGAGACCGTCATGGCGAGAATCAGAACATACCAATTCGTCCTGGCCGCCGGTCTTGCGCTGCAGGGCCTTGGGCCGGCCGCGGCGGCGGATACGAAACCCCCACACAGCCTGGCGGGCTACGGCAAGGAGATGACCGTCAGGGTGCTACGTGTTCCGGTTAAAGCGGGGGTCGGTTTCGACGATGCAGTCGAATCCTTGAAACTGCGTGCCAATGCGCGGAACTTCAAGTTCGTCGCGCAAAGTGCTCTGTCCAAGGAAGTCACGGCGGTGACGGGCAAAGCCGGGCTACGTACCGAGATCTTCAGCTTCTGCGACGCCGTCTCGGCGAGCCAATTCGTGGCCTTCAATCCCGATTTTGCTGCGTTTCTGCCCTGTCGCGTAGCGATTACCGAAGACGGTCAGGGCAAGATCTGGGTCGTTTCGATGATGATGGATCTTTCCTGGCTGGGGGAGGGCAAAGGTGGCCCGCCGGCCCCAGAGGCTCTGCGCAATCGCGCGCGGGAAATCATCGACATAATGCAGGACATGATCGCTGCCGCGGCAAACGGGGAGATCTGAGATTTCCGGAACGAAAGGCTCCATGTGGTGCGGTTAGCGCTTTCAGGACATCGGAATTTCAAGGGCTTCTGAGAAGCGGCAAGGAAGCCACCCTGCTCGGTCGGAGAAAAAACAAACGGCGCGCCGGAACACCCTGTCCGGCGCGCCGTTTATCAGATGCTGGCGGTTACTTGCTCTTTCCGACGCGACCGGCAGTCGTCGCGGCGTGGCCGAAGGTGTCGATGGCTTCGGTGGATGCCTTGGCAATCTGGTCGAAGGCGCCGCGGGCCATGTCGATGGCCTGCTGCAGCGAGCTCATCGCCGTTTGCACGGCCTGTCCCGCCGCCGGATTGAAGCTGAACATCTTCTGCACGGCGTCTGCCATTTCCTGGCTGCCGGCCATCAGTTGCGAGCCGACAACCTTGCCAAACTCGGTTTGGGTCTGCGTCGCGATCTCGGCGATGTTGCGAGCTGCGGCAAGCATCTTCTCGGTGGTGGCGCGGGCATACTCGGTGCGCAGTTCGAGCGCAGCCTTGGGATCATGCACCGTTGCCAGCGCCTTGGCGCTCTCGACGCCATCCTCGAACAGGGCTTTGGCGGTTTCCACCTGGAGACCCATGATGCGCTGGGAACTCTCGATCGATAACTGGGCGAGGCGCATGGCGGCCTCGAGATTTTTTTGTTGAATTTCGCTGAACGTTTCCTGCTGCTTTGTCACCATTGAATCCTCCCGATGTTGAAGCTCCGGCCAAAGGTGGCACGTTTGAGGCAGCGCTTGCCCCCTCCGTTGTGGAATCTAACACAACGCCGTGTCGCACGTCATGCCAGCCCGCGTGAAAACCCCGTCTGATGCGGTTTTGCGGTTTATCGCCGGGCGGCCGTGATAGCTCGACGGTGCATCGATGCTCTTGCGTCCTTTGGGCACTCGGATGCGGGAAACTCCTTCGGCATCAGTTGAAAATGCTGCGTAGGCCCCCAAATTCTAGGCAACTGAGTATTGGAGCCCGTCACCATGCGTTTCGACAAATTCACCACCAAGTTCCAGCAAGCGCTCGCCGACGCCCAGAGCCTCGCGGTGGGCCGCGACAATCCGTCCATCGAGCCTGCCCACCTGCTGGTGGCGCTGCTCGGCCAGGAGGACGGTGGCAGCGCCGCGCTGTTACAGCGGGCCGGCGTTAATGTGGGGCCCCTCAAAGCGGCTTTGGAGAAGCTGATCGACCGCCTGCCGAAAGTTCAGGGAGCGGGTGGGGAAGTCCAGATAGGGCGGGATCTGAACAATCTGCTCAATCTCACTGACAAGGAAGCGCAGAAGCGGGGTGACCAGTTCATCGCGTCGGAGATGTTCCTGTTGGCATTGACCGAGGACAAGGGCGAAGCAGGACGGCTGTTGAAAGAGCAGGGCCTGCAGCGCCGTGCCCTGGAAGCGGCCATTGAAGCGGTGCGCGGCGGGCAAGGCGTCACCAGCCAGGAGGCGGAAGGCCAGCGCCAGGCGCTGCAGAAATACACATTGGACCTCACTGAGCGGGCGCGCCAGGGCAAACTCGACCCGGTGATCGGCCGGGACGATGAAATCCGCCGTACCATCCAGATCCTGCAGCGGCGCACCAAGAACAACCCGGTGCTGATCGGCGAGCCGGGGGTCGGGAAGACCGCCATTGTCGAAGGTCTGGCCCAGCGCATCGTCAATGGCGAAGTGCCGGAAAGCCTGAAAGGCAAGCGGGTGCTGAGCCTGGACATGGCGGCGTTGCTGGCCGGGGCGAAGTATCGCGGCGAGTTCGAGGAGCGGCTGAAAGCGGTGCTGAAGGAGATTGCGCAGGACGAGGGCCGCATCATCGTCTTTATCGACGAACTGCACACCATGGTGGGGGCGGGCAAAGCGGAAGGGGCCATTGACGCCGGCAACATGCTGAAACCTGCCTTGGCGCGGGGCGAAATGCACTGCGTCGGCGCGACGACGCTGGACGAATATCGCAAGTACATCGAGAAGGACGCCGCCCTGGAGCGCCGTTTCCAGAAGGTCCTGGTGGACGAGCCAAGCGTGGAATCCACCATCGCCATCCTGCGCGGCCTGCAGGAGCGCTACGAACTGCACCACGGCGTGGAGATCACCGATCTGGCGATCGTGGCTGCGGCGGAACTGTCGAATCGCTACATCACGGATCGCTTCCTGCCGGACAAGGCTATCGACCTGATCGACGAAGCGGCTGCGCGCATCAAGATGGAAATCGACTCCAAACCGGAGGAGATGGACCGCCTCGACCGCCGCATGATCCAGCTCAAGATTGAGCGGGAAGCGGTGAAGAAGGAGAAAGACGAAGCTTCGCTGAAGCGCCTGCATCTGATCGAAGAAGAACTGGCGCGGCTGCAGCGCGAGTACAACGACCTGGACGAAATCTGGAAGGCGGAAAAGGCCCAGGTGGAAGGCTCCCGGCACATCAAGGAGGAAATCGACCGGCTGCGGGTGCAGATGGACGACGCCAAACGCAAGGGCGACTGGCAGCAGATGTCGGAAATCCAGTACGGCCGTTTGCCGCAACTGGAGGCCCAACTCAAACAGGCAGACAAGGCCGAGGGTGCGCGCCCACAACCCAAGCTTCTGCGCAAAGAAGTCGGTGCCGAAGAGATCGCCGAGGTGGTGTCCCGCGCCACGGGCATCCCGGTTTCCAAGATGATGCAGGGCGAGCGCGACAAGCTGCTGCTGATGGAAGAGCGGCTCCACCGGCGCGTGGTGGGCCAGGATGAAGCCGTGCGCCTGGTGTCGGATGCCATCCGCCGCTCCCGCGCCGGACTGGCGGATCCGAACCGGCCCTATGGCTCATTCCTGTTCCTCGGACCAACGGGCGTTGGCAAGACCGAGCTGTGCAAGGCTCTCGCCGAGTTCCTGTTCGATTCAGAGGAGCACCTGATCCGCATCGACATGAGCGAGTTCATGGAGAAGCACTCGGTGGCGCGGCTGATTGGCGCTCCGCCCGGCTACGTCGGCTACGAGGAAGGTGGCTATCTCACGGAAGCGGTGCGGCGCAAACCTTACTCCGTGATCCTGTTCGACGAGGTGGAGAAGGCCCACCCGGACGTCTTCAACGTGCTGCTGCAGGTCCTGGACGATGGCCGGATGACCGACGGCCACGGACGGACCGTGGATTTCAAGAACACGGTGATCGTCATGACTTCCAACCTGGGCAGCCAGATGATCCAGCAGATGGCCGGCGACGACTATCAGATCATCAAGCTGGCGGTGATGGCCGAGGTGAAGACCTATTTCCGGCCCGAGTTCGTCAATCGCATCGACGAAGTGGTGGTATTCCACGCCCTGGACGAGCGGCACATCCAGTCCATCGCCCGCATCCAGCTCGGCTACCTGGAAAAGCGGTTGGCACGGATGGAGATGGCGATCCAGGTCACGGATGGTGCCGTCGAGGAGTTGGCCAAGGCTGGCTTCGACCCGGTTTTTGGCGCCCGGCCGCTGAAACGCGCAATCCAGGAGAAGATCGAGAACCCGCTGGCCCGGCAGATCCTGGAGGGCCGGTTTGCGGCGCGGGAAACCATCTCGGTGGATTGCCGGGGAGGGGGTTTCAGCTTCGAGAAAGCCGCTTAGCGCGCACTCGTCTCGGCTGGTTGTGCGGGAACTTACGGGGCCTGCACTCGGTGCCGGCCCTACCGGTTTGCAGGTGATTCTTGTCGCCCGCCTTCGAAGGCCCGACTGGCGCCTCATTGGCGCAATTTTCGGCAACGCCTTGCCAAAGGCCGTGGCGATTCCGAAAGAAAGGAACTGTTCCCCGGGGGCGGAACAGGCTTCGGCCGCCTGCTATTCGCTTTCCTCTTCGTCGTTTTCCACCCGCCGGAACGGATACGTCGCGACATCCACTGCCGCACCAGCAATCTTCCCTGTGGTCTTCACGGCCACGGCACCGACTGTGACCGCAGCGTCTGCTATCGCCACGACGGCGCACCCGGCTTGCGTTGCCACAGGCAGTGCAAGCGCGAAGAAAACCCCTGCCTTCCTTGATAGGCAAGGTCGGAAAAGGCGCTTGTTCATTGTTCATGACTCCTTGCAGTGGCAAGCGCCCGCAAAGGGAATTTGCCCGTCGGTGCGGAATTCCCTCGTTTCAATGGGGAACTTTCTTGGACACTTCCGGGACGAATTGACGCCTTTCAATAGTGGGAATGTTGCCCACCCATAAGCTAATCGAAGATGCGCTACCTACTGTCTTTCCTGCTGATTGCGGCTCTAGTTGCCCTGTACGAGTTTGTCATTTTACCCGGCGTTTTTCGTCTTTTTGGCGGGACTGTCGGACCTTTAAAGCGAAAAGTGACTGCGCCCCCTGCGAAGTCAACACCCGGCCCTGTAGTTCCCGGTGAATGTGCTCCGGCTACGGCCCCTGCGGATTCGGGCCGCTAGGGCTCGTCAATTGGCGCGCTTTTGCCCAAGGGGATTCCATATCCCCGCCTCCGCTTCCCATTGGCGCGGCCAGAACCCGTAGATCACCCATCCTTCAGATCATCGCCTTGCCGTACGGCTGCCCAACCGACACATCGCCGATGCAATCGTGCAGTGGCAGCCTGCTCCGATCCTGCTGTTCAAGGTCGATGCGTTGCATAGGTTCTGCGAAGGGTGTGGACCGGCAGGAAAATCGACAGTGATCAAAATGGCTTCGATGGTCTTGCGGCGTAAGGGAACTACCCGATTGTGGGATGTTGTTCATGGCTCTTGGGGGCGGATGTCGGCGCGTCCTTCCGCCAACCGCGCCAGCCCGGCGGCAAAACTGGCCAAGCCGGAGGTTTTAACTAGCACGCACGGTTTGCCAGCCTGCTTGCAATGGCGCTTCATCTGGTGATAAGCCATGTGGCCGACGCAATCGGTAGGGCAAATCACCGCGTCTGAGGCGGCGAGCAGGTCGGGCAGTCGGGACAACGCCTGCTCTCGTCCGCCATCGTGGTGGATGAGCCGGATGCCCAGTCGGTGGGCCAACTGGCGATACTGAGGCAATAGCGGGGTGCGTCCGCCAACGCAGAGCACGCAATGCCCTGTCAGTCTTCCGCTGCAGCCGGTGCATTCCGCCGGCCGTCCCGAGGGGGAAGGCGTCTCGACTGCGCCTTCGGCAGGCCAAAGCTTCTCCAGGGCATCGCATTGCGCCCGCAGTTCATCCCGTTCGTGCCGCAGTTCGGCATTGTCGTGCTCCAGGCCGGAAATGCGTTCGTCGCGCTCCGCGCTACGCCGCACGGTTTCCCGCAAGCTGGTGACCTCGTCTGTTAGCGCCATCAGGCGACGGCCCATCGCCACCATCGCCATGCCGTTCTCCAGCGCTTCGACGCGTTGGTGCAAGGTTTCGGCTTCCGCGGCGCGCTGTCGGGCGGCCAACAAGGCTGACTCCAGATGGCGAATGCGCAACGCGTGGCGAGCCTGTTCCTGCTGATGCCGGGCGGAGTCCCGCGCGGCGCGCTCTTGTTCTGCTTCGAGACGGCGCGTGAGTTCATCGGCCTGTCGCATTTCCGCAGCCTGGCCAGCGCCGACGCGGTGGGACAGCATGTGCACGTCCCCGTAGACTTTTTGGCAGGTGGCGGAGCTGGCGGCTCGATGGGTGAGGGTGGCCCATAGCGCGCCGGCTATGTCCCCCCGCTCCAGATGCTCTTTCCACAACGCTCGTACCTGTTCGTCCGTTTTGACCTGGTGGAAACGCAGCAGACAGCGCGCGTGTTTCTCATTGAGGCGCTTGTGCATTTCCTCCGAGCCCGGGTTGCGGCTTGCCGCGGCCGATACGGCATCCAGATGCAAACGAAATGCATCGCGTCCGGGCTGTTTCATACCCACCTTGCGGAGTATGGCTTGCAGGTCGGAATGGCTCAAACAGGTACCGATTACGGGGCAGTGGAATTCCTCGGCCAGTTCCCATAGCTTGCGGTGGCGGTTGGGGCGCCCTGCAGCGTGGCTGCCGCCATCGTTGGCGCGAGACCCCTGGTTCTCTGCATCCGCGATCGGCAAAGCAGGAGCGGTATCCCTTTGCAGCAATGTGTGAGAGCGCTCAGCCATGCCGTGTTTTACACGGATTGGGGCCCCGCTCCAGCGCTTCGCTCATGCGGCTGCACAACCCGCGCATCTCGCCCTCGATTCCCGGCTGGTCGGCGAGGTGGTCAAGCAGCCGCACCGCGACTTGGCGCGAATGGCCGCAGCCATCCAGCGTGTAACGCAACAGGTGGCCGAGCGCGCCCTCAAGCAGGGCTGGCTGCCTATCGCCCGCGGCATTGGATCCTGGGAAGGATTTCTTCATGGCTGATACTCCCTCACTTTGCGACGATGCTGCTCCCGGTGGGGCCGTGGGAAATGGGACGATGGCATCGCCTACGTCCCCACTGGCGGTTTCGACCGGGCTTACGATGCGAAAGCCTCGGTCTGCCCAGGACGTCGCAGCATCTTGTTGACCTCGTCCTGATGCGCCACTTCTTCGGCGATCATCTCCCGGGCATATTCCTCCAGGCGTACGTCCTTGTCCCGCACCTGATCCAGCAGCGTGTAGTACGTCTTCAGCGCTTCGCCCTCGTGGGCCAGCGATTCCCGCAGCAGATCGCCAATATCGTGTTGATGGGTTTCCAGGAGCGGGCCGAGGCCCAGAGATGGGTGCCCACCCAACCAGGTGACCAGTTCCCCCGCGTTGCGGGCGTGGAGCAGGCTCTCGTCGGCCTGTTTGTTGAGCCAGTCCACGATAGGGATGCGGTTGTAGCCGTAGATCATCAACGCGTAGTGCGTGTAGCGCACGACACCCGCCAGTTCCAGTTCCATGATCCGGTTGAGCGTTGCGAGAACTGCGTCCTTGTCCATGCTTCTTCTCCTTGAGTGGGTGGTCGATGGGTAATCGTCGCTTGCCGCCACGGAACGTTCTGACCGTCGACGCGTTCGGGCCACGCTTTCGGGTGCTGCGACGAACCAGAAGCCCGGCGAGAATTTGAGCCGCTTCATGCCTGGAAACCATTGCAGAGCCCTGGGCGGTCGGGGGGGGGCTACTACGCCATCCCAGGCAGCCTAAGCCCGTTTGCGGTGGAAGGGGATGGTGACAGCAGCCAGAAGCCC
The DNA here is from genome assembly GCA_049593715.1 of Rhodocyclaceae bacterium. GTDB lineage: Bacteria > Pseudomonadota > Gammaproteobacteria > Burkholderiales > Rhodocyclaceae > JBAWHH01. The sequence goes on along the minus strand of JBAWHH010000464.1, from coordinate 466 downwards.
GCACGTCGCCGGGTTTCCAGTAATGCGAACTATTATCATCGAAGACGATGGTGAAGTCAAGGCGCTTCCAGGGCGTTGGCATTGCCGGCGTGCTCCCGCGCGACACGGCCTTGTTGGTACGCGGTAGGCCCGCCGAGTCCGTCTCGGTGGCCGAAGGCTGGTCACCCCAGAACGGTGTCGAGAACCATCATCAAAGAAAAGCCGCTCATCAAGCCCAGCGTGGCGGGGGTCTGGTGGCCGTTCCGGTGCGTTTCGGGGATAACTTCGTGGGAGACGACGAAAATCATCGCACCGGCTGCGACACCCATGGCGATAGGGTAGGCAGCCGCCAGGCCGCTGCTCAATCCGAAGCCGAGCAGGGCGCCCAAGGGCTCCATGGCGCCTGTCGCGGCGGCGAACAGTGCGGCACGGACGGGCGCAAGGCCGGCGCCGCGCAGTGCCATCGCGACGGCAAGCCCTTCAGGGA
>JBAWHH010000463.1:0-2472 GCA_049593715.1 Rhodocyclaceae bacterium | reverse complement strand
GAATAACGGTGTCCGCATCTTTGCGGTTGCTGTTGCGAAAGGGGCGACGAAGGGGCAGCCGGTGAGTGCGAGGCGGGACGAACCTCGACAGGGCCGGCGGGCCAGGTCATCGGGTGCGTGTGCAACTCCAGTGCGGGAAACGGAAATTGAGCGCCCGGCGAACGCCCTTGGGCGGTGCCTGCGCAACACCGGCCTCAGACAGGTCACACCGGACTCCGTTCGAGGTTCCGGCCGACCGGTCTTCGCATCGAGACAGAGAGACCTCACCGGCTGCCAGCAAGTGGTACTCAGGCCCGCACTTGCCCGTCTTCTTGCTTTTAGTCCAATCCGCCAGTGGCGCGGATGATGTAGCCACCGGACTTGCTATCCCGCTCCATCCGCAGCAGGCCACGTTTCTCGCCATCTTCCAGCAGTTCGTTGAACGATCGGTAGCCGTAATAGACTTCGCTGAAACCGGGCTTGCGCCGCCTCAGCGCCTGCTTGACCATTGAGCCCCAGATCTTTTCCTCGGCGCCCCGTTCCGTAACCAGTGCTTCCACCGTCTCGAGGGTCAGGTCCAAAGCCTCCTGGCGCTTGTCTTCCTCGGAGCGTTCCTCTGCCTTCTCCTCGACCTTGTCGTCCGGCTTTTCGGCGCTCTTGCGGGCGTTGTTCTTCTCTTCCGCCGCTTTCGCCACCGGTTTCCTCGCGGCGCGTTTCTTTTTGCGTTCGGATTCCCGCACCAGATCATCGTAGTAGATGAACTCGTCGCAGTTGGCGATGAGCAGGTCGGAGGTGGACATCTTCACGCCGACACCGATCACGGTCTTGTTGTTCTCGCGCAGCTTGGACACTAGCGGCGAAAAATCAGAATCGCCACTGATGATCACGAAGGAGTCGACGTGCGCTTTGGTGTAACAGAGGTCCAGGGCATCCACCACCATGCGGATGTCCGCGGAGTTCTTGCCCGACTGACGCACGTGGGGGATCTCGATCAGTTCGAACGCGGCCTCGTGCATGGCAGCCTTGAAGTCCTTGTAACGTTCCCAGTCACAGTAGGCTTTTTTGACGACGATACTGCCTTTGAGCAGTAGCCGCTCCAGTACGCGCTTGATGTCGAATTGGGGGTACTTCGCCTCACGCACGCCCAGCGCGATGTTTTCGAAGTCGCAGAACAGCGCCATGCTGTCGATGTCGGGTTGTCCAGCCATTATGGTTACCTGTGCAATGCGGCAAGAATGCCGCCGGCGGATGGCGCGGACCTGTGGGCCGGCCCATCCTTTCGTCCCCGCCGCGCCGGAAAGTCGGCGGGCGGGAGGCAGACATGGCCTTTCGAACCATGAACTTGCCGATTCGGCGAAGGGTAACCCATCGCCATCCATTGCGGGGAAATGCAGTGGGACTTTTGGCCTACGGGATGGGGTCTGCTGCAGTCTTCGCTGCTCAATTCCTCGCCACGACGCGATTCGTCGGGTCGGAATCGGGCGGCTTGCAGAGATGAAGCGAAGAACTTGGCTCAACGGCCGGCCAGAGACCGATCCGATGGTCAAGAGTCCTGCGGGGGTAGGGAGGAAGTCCTCGGGGGAGGGAGTGATCCTGCGGCCGCCTTGGCCACGCCTATCGCGGGGAGTTTATCGCGGGCGTGACACCAAAGCGCCGGTCACCGAAGTGGCTGTGCAGGGAGACTGCTGGAATTTCAAGCCGCCTGGATTTCAGTCCGCAGGCGTTCGGAGGCGCAACGAAGATCTTTGGCCATCGTCAGATCGCCACATTCTGCCGCTTGTTCCGCGTCCCGTTGCACCATGCGACGCAGTCTCTGGATGCCGCTGCGGGAGTAGATCAAGCTCGAACAAAGTCCTGCAGCGACGACCTCCGATACATGTTCATAACGTGCGATGGCGCGAATCTCATCCGATTCCATGCCGCTGAAGGCGATGCAATCGCTTAGTGAAACCATGGTAGTTCTCCTTTCGGTGTGGATTGCCCAGCCGTTGTTCGGTTGGGTTCGTTGTGGGGGCGTGTGACCGACGCGTCAGACTTTCAGTTACCGGGCATCGGCCCCGCCCGCTCTAATGTGCACCTCTTTCGACCCCCGGCTGGGTCTTCTTCCTCCTCCGTTATTCCTTGATTCGTCGCTGCGGCGGTTCTGGATTCGAGTTGATCCTCTGGGTCCAGAACGGGGCTGCGTTATGGTGAGGAAATGCTATACATTGGGTGTCTCGACGCATATACCCGCTTGATACTATTTCGAATACCTGGAAACAGGTATTGGGTTCGGCGTCCGAAACCCCCAAGAAGCAACGGCTGCGCGCACCGCGGTGAGCACGATAGCTGCCACGTCGACGGCCAGCCGCGAATGCAAGACTGTCCCTGGAGAACACCACCTATGCCCACATGGTTTGCCGACAACTCCCTGTCCATCGGCCGTACCCCGCTCATCCGCCTGAACCGCATCACCGGCGGCGCCCCCGCCACCGTGCTGGCCAAGATCGAAGG